>NZ_NFUX01000076.1:0-34681 GCF_002264385.1 Paenibacillus sp. VTT E-133280 | reverse complement strand
GTTTATGCGAGAAATATAAGGATAGTGTATAACGTGAAGCTTATACTCTCTTATATTTCAAAATAACGATCCCAGGAGGGTGATATCTATGTCTATTCAACAACTCCATACGCTGGAGGATCTTGAGCAATATGTAGCTAAGCCTGGCAAAAAGCTGCTGTTCAAACACAGCACGACCTGCCCGATTAGTGCTAAAGCTAATGAAGAGTTTCAGGCTTATCTGAAGGATGCGGATACTGCCGCTGCAGTGGTCTTAGTCATCGAAGATCGTCCCGTTTCCAATCAAATTGCTGAGGATTTTGGCATCAAACATGAATCTCCACAACTCTTCCTGCTTGAGGACAATGAGGTTCGCTGGAACACTTCCCACTGGAAAATCACAAGAGATGCAATCAAAGAGGCTGTGAACCAATGAGTGAGCCAGTGATTGTCTATTCAACCGCAGGGTGCAGTGACTGTAATTTGGTTAAAACCTATCTTACGGAGCAGGGTATCCCTTTTGAAGTAAGAGATGTTATGACCAGCACAGTCTATCAAGAGGAAGTTGAGAAGCTTGGATTCATGGGCGTTCCTGTCACTGTAGCAGGGGATCAAGCGATCAAGGGATTTAATCTTCCTGCGTTCAAAGCACTCATCGGAGCTGCCCAATAATTCAGCCATTAAACTATTCAGTACATGATGTAATTCATAGCTGTAAAAAAAGGGTATCCTCATAGCCAATCGGCTTGAAGGTACCCTTTTTCAAAATATAAGAATCTATAATTTTCACGCTATACATGATCCTTATATTTCTCGCATAAACGCTTACCGTCCTTTAGGGACGGCGAAGGCGTTTTTATTTGTTAGTCTTAGTCTATGCTTCCACACGTATGAGATCTGCCACGACCAGCACATCCACGTTTCTGGCAGAACGCAGAATCTGCTTGGTAACATCGCCGTGAATACTTTTTCGCAGCCAGGAGCGTTGTGATTGACCGATAATAATCTGAGTGCTCTGCAAAGCTTGGGATCTTTCAAGCAGCAAGGACGCCACTCGGGCAGGAAGCGCGCTCTCAATCATCTTAAACGTCCCACCCAGTCGTTCCGTCAATTCCTTTAAATCAGTTATTCGTTTATCATAAACGGGTCCATGCTGTTTAAATTCCTGCACATACGTAACATACCAGCAAGCTTTTAGACGATATGCGATCCGAAAACCACGCCGAATTAAGCGCTCCGCATGATCCCCCAAGGTGATACACACATAAATGACTTCCTCACGCCGCCAAGGCCCCCGTAACGAACCGACACGTTCCCAGGATTCCAGCCGCTCATCCACATCGTCAGCAATTTCCCGCAACGCCAGCTCCCGAAGGGCGATCAAATTCCCGATTTTGAAAAAAGCCCCCAGCGCCTGATCCACCTTGGCCATGGCATATATTTTCCCGTCCTTCATTCGTTCTTGAAGCGTCTTGGGTGATACATCAATAAGTTCTACCTCGTTAGCCCGCTGTAGAATGCTGTCCGGAAAGGTCTCTCTTACTCTAACTCCTGTAATTTGCTCTACGGCGTCATTCAGGCTTTCTAAATGCTGCACATTCACAGTAGAGATCACAGATATTCCCGCATCGAGCAGCTCCATAACATCCATATACCGTTTCTTATGTTTGCTGCCTGGCATATTGGTATGGGCGAGTTCATCCACTAGGACGACTTCTGGATTACGCTGTATGATAGCTGCCGTATCCATCTCCTCAAGGACAGTCCCTCGGTACTCTATACGTAGACGTGGTAGGATCTCCAGATCACCGATTTGTTCAAGGGTTTCTTGGCGGCCATGCGTTTCAAGAAGTCCGATCACAACATCAATCCCTCTCTTCAAGAGATCGTTCCCTTCACGCAGCATCTTGTAAGTCTTGCCCACACCGGGAGCAGCCCCAATGTATACCTTAAAGGTTCCTCCGTGAATCGCATCGATTTGATCCTTTACTTCCTGACTGCTTAATCTGTGATAGGCATCCGCTTTCCGTTCATTACGACGCTGCCGGGTTGGAAGTACACGTTCTCCCTCTCGGTCTGCGCGATCCGCCACGAAGAACACATCCACACCTCTGATTTGCTTCAGTAACGAATTGGCGATCGAACCTTTCCATAACTCCTGCCAAGCGGTCTGCTTGGAGTGTCCCATAACGATCCGGGTAATGTTGTGCCGGGTTGCGTATTTTACCAACAGATGAGGGATCTCCCTTTTCGAGCGAAAAGTTATCTCTTCCATAGAGGCTCCAATCTTCTCAGTCAGCTTCCAGAGGGAGCGCTTAAAGGTAGCTGCTTCTTTAGAAAGGGTGAGACCCTGCTTCGAGAATGACACCACTGAAAGCTCCCCATTTAACCGCTTGGCAATCTGCTGTCCACGGCGGATATGGATCGAGCCATTCCAATAATACTGTGCCGATACCAACACCTTTTCTGCGATCCCCGAAGCTCCCTGCAGCCCCTGTTCTTCTCTGTGTTTCTCCAGTGAATCATTAACATCTTCAGCAACCATTCTAAGTGCCAGTTCCCGCAGCTTGCTTATATTCCCCTTGTTAAAAAGCGATCTTTGCTGATGTTTACTTAAATGGCCGTCGGACAAGCGCTGAAGTATCTTCTCCGGCGTCACATCAATTAGAACGATATCATCGGCAAGGGTAAGCACCTCAGCAGGAAGGGAATGCTCTACCTCAATTCCGGTCCATTTCCGCACTAAATCCGCAGCACCCTCCAGTTCGTATACGTTTACAGTTGTGATAACACTTATCCCATTGCTCATTAAGTATTTGATATCGTCCAGTCTGCCAGATCTTTCCGCACCCTCGCGATTCTGGTGGGCCAAGCCATCGGTCAGCACAACCTCAGGATTACGAGCTACAATAGCTTCCACATCAAGATCCTTCTTCTCGAACTCCTTCTGGAACCAATGAATACTTGGAATCCGTTCCAAATCGCCCAGCTGATCCTTAGTTTCTGGGCTTTGATTCGTTGAAACTGCACAGATCACGACATCAATTCCCTGCGCTTTAAGCGCCTGGCCCTCACGCAGCATCTGATACGTCTTGCCCGAACCACTAACTGGTCCTATATAGATCTTAAGACGTCCCCGATGCAGCTCATAGATAGAGAGCAGCAGTTCCTCCGGCGTCTTCCTACGGTATGTTCCCATCCAGACCACTCCTTAATAACCCCGATCATGCATGTACTCTTCTGTTCCAAGAAGAAACGACGTTGTCGTCCTTCAAAGATGACAGCCGTTTCTCGTAGAAATATAAGGATGATGTATAATGTGAAACTTATATTTCTTATATTTTAGAAAGCAAGATATCCCTGCCCGATTCTAGTAATCTGGCAGGGACATTTGCTATATTTATTGGTTCGATAGTTTCAGAAGCTCCATGTTCAGCTTCAACACATTTACCCTTTCTTCACCGAACAGCCCCAAGTCACGACGCTCGGTATGCTTATTCACAAGCTCTTCCAGCTGTGACGCAGGAATACCGGTTAAATGGCTAATCCGAGGAATCTGCACGATGGCCGAACCAGGTGTGATATGCGGATCAAGCCCTGAACCTGAGTTGGTGACCAAATCGACTGGCAATTTGTTCACGGGCACATCCGGGTTATCAAGCTGCCACTGTGTAATAAAGTCCTTTGTCCGCTGCAGCATATCCGGATTGGATGGACCGTAGTTATTGGAACCTGAAGCTTCTGCCTTATACTCAATGCTGGACACACGACCCTGGAATAAAGCTGGGTTCGTAAAGTTCTGCCCAATGAGTTCTGAGCCTACCACTACTCCAGCATCATTCTTAAGCAAGCTACCGTTCGCTTGCGAAGGCATCAGAACCTGGGCAAGCGCTGTAGTTGTCAGAGGATAGATCACTCCGCAGAGAACAATAAATACTAAACTAATTCGTACAATAATAAAGAAATAAGCACCTTTCGATGATGACAACTGCTCTTCAGTGTCCTCCATGGCGTTTCTGTTATTCACGATGCTCTCACCCTTTCAGTGATTAGTCAACACGTCATTAAATCCATACACTTACGATCATATCAATGAGCTTGATGCCCGCAAAAGGAACAACTACTCCGCCTAGCCCATAGATAAAAATATTGCGTCCCAGAAGCTTCGTAGAGCTCATAGCTTTATAGGACACACCCTTCATCGCCAGCGGGATGAGCAGGGGAATAATAATTGCATTAAATATTAAGGCGGATATTATTGCTGAGCTTGGCGAGCCTAGTCCCATTACATTCAGGGCTTCCATCTCCGGAATGGCGAGCATGAACATTGCGGGAATAATGGCGAAATACTTCGCGATATCATTCGCGATACTAAAGGTTGTCAACGCTCCCCGTGTCATCAGCAGCTGTTTACCAATCGCTACGACCTCTATAATCTTCGAAGGGTCAGAATCCAAATCGACCATATTTGCCGCTTCCTTAGCGGCTGTCGTACCGCTGTTCATGGCTAAGCCCACATCGGCTTGTGCAAGAGCAGGGGCATCATTGGTACCATCCCCGGTCATCGCAACCAACTTGCCCTCGTTCTGCTCACGGCGAATGACTGCTATTTTATCTTCAGGTGTACTTTCCGCGATGAAATCATCTACACCCGCTTCACGGGCAATGGTAGCTGCGGTCAGCGGATTGTCACCCGTACACATGATGGTCTTAATCCCCATCCTCCGCAGTTCATCAAACCGCTCTTTCATGCCTGGCTTAACGGTATCCTTCAAGTAGATTAATCCATAGATCCGATGGTCTACCGCAACCGCTAATGGGGTCCCCCCCATTCGAGCGATGGCATCAGAATTACTGTCTAGGTTCGCAGGAATGACTCCACCTTTCGACTGTACCCATTTTTTCATGGAGTCCACCGCGCCTTTACGTACACAGCGTCCATCTTGCAGATCAATACCACTCATCCGAGTTTCTGCCTTGAACTCTACGAATTCGCCACCTTCAGCAAGCTTGCTGTCATAGCTGCGTTCCAGCTTCTTGGCCAGCTCAATCACAGAACGTCCCTCAGGCGTCTCATCCTTTAGGGAACTGATAGCCGCCCATGCCGTAAGCTCCGCTTCGGATTCATTTCCGACAGGTACAAATTCACTCGCCATCCGGTTCCCAAAGGTAATCGTACCGGTCTTATCTAGGATCATGGTATTAATATCGCCAGCAGCCTCAACGGCCTTACCCGACATCGCGAGTACATTAAACTGGGTCACCCGGTCCATACCCGCTATTCCGATTGCGGAGAGTAGTCCACCGATTGTAGTCGGAATCAGACAGACCAACAAAGCGATCATGACCGGAATGTCTAGATCAACACCAAGATAAGTCGCAATTGGCCGCAAGGTCACTACTACAATCAGGAAAATCAGCGTCAAACTGATCAAAAGCGTATTTAGTGCGATTTCATTCGGTGTCTTCTGACGTTTCGCCCCTTCAACAAGGGAGATCATTCGATCTAGAAACGACTCACCAGGATCACTTGTAATTCTAACTTTAATCTCATCACTGACGACCCGTGTACCGCCTGTAACGGATCCAAAGTCCCCACCAGCCTCCTTGATTACAGGTGCAGATTCACCTGTAATCGCTGATTCATCTACGGAAGCCAGTCCTTCAATCACTTCACCGTCACCAGGGATGAGTTCTCCCTGACTGACGATGACGATATCTCCTTTACGCAGCTCGGAGGAAGAGACTGTCTTCACCGCTCCTCCAACCAGTTTGTTAGCTGTGATATCTTGTTTTGTTTTTTTAAGCGAATCGGCTTGGGCTTTACCCCGGCCTTCCGCCAATGCTTCAGCGAAGTTCGCAAATAGCACTGTGAATAGCAGAATGAACAACACAGTGATATTAAAGCCTATCGATTGCTCTGCATTAAAATATCCAGGAGCCAGCACCATGAGGAGGACAATGATCGTACCGACCTCTACCACGAACATGACTGGATTTTTGATTAGCGTTACTGGGTTAAGCTTTATAAAACTATCCTTTACAGCGCTAAGGAGTATGGGTCCCGTCAGCAGTTTTTTTCTTTTTACAGTACTCATCTTATTCTCCCTCTTCCTACCGTAAGGTTAGATATTCTGCAATGGGACCGAGTACAATGACCGGCAGGAACGTCAACGCACCAATAATCACTACGGTACCAATCAGAATTCCCGTAAACAGTCCATTGTCTGTGCGGAACGTGCCAATCGTCTCAGGAACCGGCTTCTTCTTAAGCAGAGAACCTGCTACCGCCAGCATTGCGATAATAGAGACATAACGACCTAGCAGCATGACAATCCCGGTTGTAACATTCCAAAAGGTCGTGTTGTCCGCAAGTCCCTCAAAGCCTGAACCATTGTTCGCGGCAGAAGAGACATATTCATATAACACTTGACTGAGCCCATGGAATCCAGTGTTCGTAATCGCTCCTTGCCCCAAATCGGTCAGGAATGCAGCTGCGGTTGGCACAAGGATAATGAATGGATGAACAAGGATCGCAATGGCAATCAGCTTCATCTCCTTGGCCTCTATCTTCCGTCCGAGAAACTCCGGTGTTCTACCAACCATCAATCCACATAGGAAGACTCCCATGATGGCATACATCAGCATATTAATTAGTCCGACACCTTTCCCACCGAAAACATTGTTGAGCATCATCAGTGCAAGAGGCGTAATGCCTCCCAGTGGCGTCAGCGTATCATGCATATTGTTAACACTACCTGTTGTAGCTGCGGTTGTTACTGAAGTAAACAAGGAAGACTGCGGTATGCCAAAGCGTACCTCTTTCCCTTCCATACTACCTTGTGAAGATTCAATTCCCAGTGCATTGATCGCAGGGTTGCCCTTTGATTCTGCATAAAAGTTCAGGCTTAATAGCAGTACGAACAAGGTCATCATCGCAGTAAAAATCACCCAGCCCTGACGTTTGTTCTTCGCAAACAATCCGTACATATAAGGTAGCGAAGCCGGCAGCATCCACATGGAGAGAATCTCCAGAACATTCGTAAGTGGATTAGGGTTCTCAAAAGGATGTGAGGAATTAGCCCCGAAGAAGCCGCCCCCATTCGTGCCCAAATGTTTGATCGATTCCAAAGAAGCGACTGGCCCGATAGCAATTTGTTGGGTTTGCCCTTCCAGAGTAGTGACCTCAAGCGAAGGCTTTAGCGTTTGCGGCACATGCAAGCCTACCAGCACCAATGAAACTAACAAAGCTAGTGGAATGAACACACGAATATGTGCTTTGACGAAATCCTCGAAGAAGTTCCCGACTGATTTCTGGCCTGTGATCCCTCTGACAAAAGCAACCGCAACAGAAAATCCGCTCGCTGCAGAAGTGAACATCATCATCGTGATGACAGCCATTTGTGAAAAATACGAAAGCCCCGTCTCCCCGCTATAATGCTGCAGGTTCGTATTGGTCATAAAGCTGATCACCGTATTGAATGAAAGCGTCTGTTCCATATCTGCAATTCCATTCGGATTTAGCGGCAGTCCCCGCTGTAATCTAAGAAAAATATAACTGAAAGTTACCAGTACGATATTCGTTAAAACAAAGGTGAGCGCATATTTCTTCCAGGACATTCCGTCCTTTTTTTTCAGGCCGATCAGCTTAAAAATCCCTTTTTCTATACCTCCAAACCAGCGATCCGTACGGTTCGGTTCATTAGAAAATACATAATATAAATACGTGCCCATCGGCTTAACCAGCAAGATGAGAATTACGATTACAAGAGCGATTTGCAAAATGCCCATGAATGCCCCTCCTTAAAATTTCTCCGGATGAATCAATGCGTAAACCAGATATACAAACAGTAATAGGGTAACAGCGATTACTAGAATCACAGCTTATCCCTCCCTGTATCCTCAACTACACCTGCGCACCAGCGCATAAATCCATAAAACAACCCGTAAATCACAGCTAGCGTAGCCACCATATACAGATCCATCATATTTCCCGCACTCCTTCTTTTATCCTTGATGAGGTGATCTGTCGACCAGAAAATCAGCATCACCACTGTGGGAATAGATTACATAACTTGCGCCAAGTCTTTTATAGACCAATCTAGGATTTATTGAGCTTGTGATTACAAAAATCGGCTGTGTCGTCCAAGTCCGGCACATCTGAATATAGCGGCAGCATAACGTAAAGCTGCTCTCGAACAGATATACCCGGCCTACCGGGAACGGCGGGCGAAACCAAGTATTCTGATGGCGGGTATCTACTAGAACAACTTGCTCAATCCCCATCTCTTCAAGTAGGGACTTCTCAGGCAAGTTGTTGGTCAATCCGGCCATCTTAATGCCTCTGAATTTTAGAAGCTTAATAAAATGTTCTCCTGCCTTCGTTGGCGCACATACCAGTACATATTCATTCTGATCTGTCATCTCTTATTCTCCTCAAATGCTTTGCTTGTAAGATCAGAGCTTGATCACCCTGGTCTTGAAAGAAAAGCTACCGCTAATGATGAATATAACGACCTCTTCGTGAGGTTTTCCATAAATGCTTTGCTTAAAAAAGCACAGCAAAAAGCCACAAAGGATTCTCCTCTGTGGCTCGCTAGCGGTCACATTGCACTCATCCTCTCTCCATACGCTTACGAGGTTAGCTGTCGGATTCGGACGGTGAGAGTCGCCCTACCTGTATAGATGCGAGCACACTCGCATCCTCTACAGGATTCACCCCATAACCGGCTTCCGACTCTCACATCGTCTGCCGATTGTTGGTTCCCCCGCTTTCCTTAACGGAAATTAAGCGGATCAAATATTCGATTGTTGTGTTGAAACAGGAGTAATCATACCCTTATGCAGGAAGTATTGTAAAACCTGATTGATGCCAAAATAATGCAAATTAAAAACTATTTTCGTATTGGATAGCGCTTACTTGATATCCAATCTCTCTATATCTCTTGTTTACTCGAATTTGAATCGATTAGCGAAATACGGGCATACCACGTGATTTTATTCACCACAATTGGAGGAATCCCCAAAAATCGCCTTTATAGGAAAGGAAACAAGAAAGCGAGATTAAGCGAGGAAGAAGCCCGATAACGCGCAATAAATACCTATTTGGATCCTTTTTTCGTCGTAGTCGGCAGGATATGGATAAAATTGCGCTCAAAAGAACACTTTCTGTTTTTACAGAAACACCTTGAAAAGAGTATGATTCGGGTTGAATCTATTTCACGAAATACATTCAACGCTGAGTTCCTGCTTTTGCAGGGAACGGGGGAACCATCAGGCCACATGGCCTACTTGGGGTGAATCCGAAGGAGACTGTTCAAGTCTCACATAGGTAGGGCGACTCTCACCGTCCGAATCCGGCAGCTAACCTCGTAAGCGTAAAGAGAGAGACCCTTGATCCGCCACGCTTTGGCACAGGTGTGTATATACCTGTATTCCAAAACCGCAGCAGAGGTCCTCCTCTTGCTGCGGTTTTTGCGTTACCTGATTCTATAGGGTAATAGCATGCTGGACGGGGTGAAAGGAATGAAACACTATTATTGGGGAACTCAGTAAGGGCTACTTGAGCCAAAAAGTCTAAATTATGTTTACTTTGGAGTTCACTTCGCCATTTCAACAGCCTATCTACCTGTGAATACTGTTTGGATCGAACGATTATATACGAAATATATAAAAACATCCGAGAAAAGCAACAGCTGAGGATTGGTCAGCACACCAACGTTTTCCGTGTCTCACCGCTTTTAAGGAACCGTGAAAAGATGTTGAAGTCGGTTGGTACGCAATGAGATCCCGCAACAACCTTCCCTTACATTTATCCGTTATACGCAAACAGAGATTCTTACTATGGCTGGAGCATGCCGCAGTCTGTGAGTATGAAGCTGAAATGCTCGCCTGTATAGAGAAGGCTAACGTAATTCACCATGTAGATCTAAAGCTTTTGGAAACCTAAGGAGGAGAAAACCGTCATGGACCAGCGAAGACTATCTCGCATAGAAGTATTTGTCTTTGATTCACCTGAGCCTATTCACTATGGAATGGAGGCTCATCAAGGCAGCCGGTATGGCATCCTGAAACTTACCTGTAAAGGAGGTAGCAGCTGGGGGGCATGTCTTATCTCTGCCAATACCCAAACCTTCGACCTTATTAAATGGAGTTCTTTTCTCAGAATGATATACCATTGCCGGCTTGAGGAAGCGATAGATAAAGTACGTACCCATGGTTCAGAGTGGGATCAGACTCAGTTTGAGCTAGTGCAAGGTGCTTTACAGGATTTAAAAGCCAAGCTGCAGGGTAAATCCTTGGCAGGGCACATTGAGCAAGGTCGTCTGTACAGAGCTGTTGCTGGTGGGAGAGATTCCAGAGGAGGGCGGCTATATTATAAACCATCCAGTGTTGCGCTTCAAAAACATAGTTATCCAGAACCTGATACCGCCGAGCTTATCAACAAATCCATTTCTTACTTTTCTATATTATAGGTTCATCCCATAACCCATTCTGAAAGGATCGTGTTTATCATGCCTGACCCCTTACCTGCTGAATCACCCCGTAGAGCTATATTTGCAGAGTGTGTTCAAAAGTGTACGAATGATATCTATGCGCTCAGTTCTATGTTGTTACAACAATCAGCAGAAGCCGAGAAGGTTACTATCCGTACTTTTAAAGAGCTTCATAAACTATTCCGTCAAAAAAGCTTCGACAGCCAGCTATTCTCTATCGAAGCTTACCGCTCTTGTATCCGACAATGCGCTGATTATTACACGCGCCGGTCTCTCCTATCTGCCAAGGCATTGCCTTGGGAGGAACAGCTTGTAAAAACGATGTGGTATGGCCTAAAGCTATCTTTACCTCAAATAAGCATTATCCTGCAAAAGAGTGTTCCTGTACTAAAAGCGCAGCTTAGACATGTGCGGGAGCAACTGACTGTTCAAGAGGATTTACTGCCTAGTGGTAATCTATCCGTTGTGTAGCCCTAATGGGAAAAGACATTTGGTAAGTTTGCGAACTTCATGGACCTTATTGGATCAAAAACACCAACTAACCCCCCATCCATATCGAACAGCTGCACTGGAGTCCGCAACTATCTTCCAAAGGCGGTTTACTCGCAAATAACGCCTGCTGAGTCCGGATGAAGCTAAGATTAGATCTACTCCTTCATAATGAATATCAACAAAGGAGAAGCAGCGGCTACATAACTTTTACGATATGTATACAAAAAAGCCACGGCATCTGCCGCGGCTTCCTTATTTCCTACTATTACGCTTTGCTCTTACGCGCCTTACCGTACATCCACAATCCTGCAACCATCCCTACCATGGCGATACCAGTTAATACACCTTGAGTGAAATCCATTAAAATGGATCCATCTGTCGGGAGCATTCTACTAACCATAGCTAGAGATACCGAACTCATTAAAAGCATCATATTATTTTGTTCACTTTTAGTCATGATTACCACTCCTTAAAAGTTATTTAAGCCACTTAGATCTTGTAAGCCTTCATCGCTTTTCTGATCTCTTTAATACTTGGACGTTTACCGTACATCAATACGCCCGTGCGATAAATCTTGGCAGCCAACCATCCAAAGATGAACGTGGTAACAAGCAGGATGGCTAATGACACAATAACTTGCCAAATCGCTACTTCACCGACACCAATTCTGAGCAGCATGGTCAATGGAGAGGTGAACGGCACATAACTCGCTACCTTAACCAGCAGAGTATCCGCATTGGAGATACTGAATAGTGGAACATAGAATGCTACGAATCCTAACATCATAATCGGCATAACCGCTTGGCCAAGATCCTCTGTACGGCTGACAATTGAACCTACAGCTGCATACATCAAGGCATAGAGGAAATAACCCAGTACATAAAGAACAATCCCATAAAGCAACAAGTTAATATTAAACTGGCCTAAATCCAGGTCTAAATCTTTTAAAATCGTTGCATTATGCGGAAGCTTAAGATTGACGACTACCGCTGCGATAATGACGCCAATTTGTAATAATCCTACTAAGAACACTCCGATAACTTTACCGAACATTTGCGCTAACGGTGAGGCACTAGTAATCAGAATCTCCATGATCCGTGAGCTCTTCTCCGAAGTAATCTCAGCTGCGATCATATTACCAGTCATCATGATAGACATGAAGAACAGCATAAGCATGGCGTATACAATAACGTAATTAATAGCTGGAGCGGATTCCTGCGACGCATCTTTATCTCCCGCAGTCCCATCAGGGTTGAGCTGCTGAGTAGCTATCTGTACCGGTGTTGACATAGCAGCAATCTGCTCCTGTGTCAGCTTGTCGCCAACAACGAACTGGGTGTTGGCCTGCTGAAGGGCATTTTGGAGATAGATTTGTACATCGCCCTTCAATTCACCACTTTCACTATAATAAGTAACGGGTGGAAGTCCTTCACCAGTCGATTCTGCAAAAGTAACATACCCCTCTACAGTCCCTTCATCTAAAGCTTTCTTTAGCTCCGCATCATCGGCAGAAGTATATTGCACAACTTTCGCCTGCGGCATTCCTTCAGGTGAAGTATATGCCTTCAACAACTCTGCAGCCTGATTTCCATCTTCCGCGATCACAGCAATTTGAGTCTCTGCGTTTGTTTTAGAATCACCCTTAAACTGATCGATGATATACGGAAGATTCATCCCGATGCTGAGCAGCAACACTAGAATTAACGTAGTAATCATGAATGATTTCGTTCTTACTTTATTTTTAAAGGTAAAGCCAATAATTGTCCCCATCTTATTCATGAGATTCACCCACCGCTCTGATAAAGATTTGATTTAACGTTGGTTCCTTAATTTCAAAATGCTCCACTTCACCCTGCGCCATCGCCTGCTGTAGGATACGTTGTGCTGCGCCGATCTCACTGATTGACAGCAGATAACCTCTCTCCTGTCGCTGTACTGCTGTTACACCTGCAATTGATTCTAGACCAGTCACTTCGTTATCCGTACGCAACAATACTTGTTCACGAGGATACCCACTCTTAATCGTACGAATATCGCCCTGCACGACAGTATTGGAACGATCCAGAATCGTAATATTACGGCAAAGCTCTTCAACATGCTCCATCCGGTGAGTAGAGAATAAGATACTTGTTCCTTGATCACGCAATTCTTTTACCGTATCTTTCAGTAGTTCCACGTTAACAGGGTCCAAACCACTGAAGGCTTCATCAAGGATGAGAATTTGCGGCTTATGAACAACTGCGGCGATAAAGCCCATTTTCTGCTGATTCCCTTTGGAGAGCTCTTCAATCTTCTTATTGTAATAATCCGGAACCTCAAACCGATCGAGCCAGTAGCGAAGACTCTTATCTGCATCACTAGCCGACATCCCGCGCAGACGTGCCAAGTAGACGATTTGATCGCTTACCTTTACCTTTGGATATAATCCTCTTTCTTCGGGCAGATAGCCCATGATTTGCTGGAGTTCGCTGTTATAAGGCTTTCCATTATATAAAATATTCCCGCCATCAGGGTAAATTAGGCCAAGCACCATACGCATTGTGGTTGTTTTTCCAGCACCATTTGCCCCCAGTAATCCGTAAATTTCCCCCTTGCCTACCGATAAATTAATTCCGTTTACAGCGGTTTTTTCTCCATATTGCTTCATTACACTTTCCAGCTTTAAGGCTTCCATTTCTCTAGTCCCCTCTCTTGTGATCAATCAGGATAGGACGGTATCCCTGTGTCCATAAACCCAATATTTCATCTAATTCCAAAATGCGACTCTTGATAACTTTTACGCCCAAGTCATGAATGCGTTTCTCGTTCTTAGAAAATTGTTCTATGATAAACGAAGCTACACCCGGTGTATCCATGGCAAAGTTTATGCCTCCCGGTAATTCCGCTGATAACTCAGCAAGCTCCTCTTCATCTGCAATATTCACCCACACTTCAGTCCAAGCACCGAATAGACTGTCTTTTTCGGCCATACCCAGCAGTTCACCCCTATGCATAAGCACGATATAATCTGCCAGCCGCCGTACCTCTTCCACAATGTGTGTAGAGATAATCATCGTTGCATCCGTCTCTTCCATATACTTGTGAAGCGTCTCCATCATAATCTTCCAGGCAAAAGGATCAAGGCCAGAAGAGGGCTCATCCAGTAATAACAGACGTGGGCGTGACGCAAGAGCTGCGGCAATTTCAAATTTCCGACGCTCACCTTTAGACATCTTCGAGAGCCTCATATGATACGGAACTTCAAAGCGATCCATCAGATCCTGAAAATACGACTCATCCCAGTTTGGAAACCAATGCTTTCGAAATCGGGAAGCTTGTTCCGCATTCCAGTGATTCTCTTCTGAAATCGGATTCTCAGGGACGTAAGCAATAGATTGTCGCAGCTCTATAGGCAGCTCGTTATCATACTTGTTCTCAAACCAATAAATATCACCTTCCTCTGGGTTCGACAGCTGTAGAAGTAGATTCAGTAACGTGCTTTTACCAGATCCATTCTGACCTACCAAAGCTGTGATATATCCTTGAGGCAGATTCAGGTTTAGCGGTCCAATTGTCTTGCTACGCCGCTGTTTACGTACATTCCGCAATTCTATCGCCATCTGTACCATCTGAGTAAGCGCCCACCTTTCATTCCTGTTCTCTATATTTACGTTCTACAATTTCCAGAAAAATCTGTTCAAGCTCTTCCTTGCTGCAATGTACCGATCGACCGATGTCTACTGCACTCTCAAGCGCTTTGCTGATCGTCTCTCGCTTATATTCCTCCATCGCAGAGGCACCTACATGGGATACAAAGGTACCTGTTCCTTGTCTTGTTCGTAGCAACCCTTCGTTCTCTAGATCCTGATACACGCGTCGTACCGTAATCACACTACATTTCAGGTCTCCAGCAAACTCACGAATCGAGGGGAGCAGCGTACCTTCTGTAATAACTCCACTTATGATTAATGATCTAAGCTGAGTCTCTATCTGATGGTAGAGGGGTTCAGCACTATTTTCGTTGATTTGTACGGGTATCCACATGTTTACACCTCGCCTTCCACTCTAGCTTGCTAGAGCGCCGTCCTTGCCATTTCAGATTGTTCATACGAGATCGCGACTCTTGAGTCGATGGATAGTCCATTTAGAGAATAATTGCACGGATATTGTCCCTAGCAGAAGTGTGCCCCACATGATCGGGGATAGCAGCCCCCATTCCTTAGAAAGCGAGATGCTATACAAGAATAGGTTGCCTCCCCCTAGCATAACCAGGAACGATATTGCCCAAGATGCCACTACGATTAGCACGGTTAGCCCTAGATAAACTTTTCCGCTAAATAGATATTCGATAAAAATATATAAGCCTGAAACAATGAGTCCTACACCGATCCAAGTTATAGCAAAAGCAATAAACGCCGGTAATGTCATCCCCTTGCGGTAGTTCTCACCGAGCATATAGACAATTCCGAAGAACAATACACCATTCACAGTAAAGGACCCTATCGCCTGAAACTTTCTCCGAGTTAATACCACTGTCACAGGAATCGGTAAAGCTCGTAAGTAAGCCAACATTCTTGTGTAGGAGTCTTCACTCCAATATTTCATAGAACGACGGGAGAATGAGACTCCGATTAACGGCATTAATGAGAGAAGTAAAAAATCTGCTAACATTGTCCGATCTTGATTAGCTAGCACGTCATTTGTTACCAAACTCATCATTCCAGCCAGATAACCCATAAAAATAATTGTGGTTATGAGTGTTCCAAATACTTTTAATTTGTCTCCTCTAAAATCAGAGCAGACGATAAACCACGAATCCCTTATTGTTCTCATAAATGCTAACCTCGCTTTACAATGTCTTCAGCGTCTTCGGGAAGCAGGTGTTCATATCCCTGTGCTTACTGTATATATCTATATACACAGTATATGTCCCTAATTTACCATTGTCAATCCTGTAAATGGTAAATATTCAAAGAGATTAGGAGGTATTCGCTCCCCTTCCTTTGGAGAAGACCTTACACGCATGAGGGCTGATCATTATTGGGATTAACTAATCAGAGGGTTAAGCATTGCATGTGGAAAGGTTTAATGTATGCGAAGAATGCGGAGTGAGATTACCTCATTGTTGCTTCGCCTATAAGTTGTAGGTTGCAGGATGTGGGGGCTGTTGCTCCTTCGTGGAGGGGTGTTGAGTAGATGCGATTTGTGGTTAGATACGAAGACTCGGTGGGTGCGACTGCTTGGCGGGTGCTACTACTGGGTGGATGGGATCGCTCGGTGGGTGTAACTGCCAGATGCAACTGCGAGGGGTGAAGGCGAGCTGGGTCAGATCAATCTGAGGTATGACATCATGTGAAGTAGATCAACAATTAGGGAAAATCTCCCTCAAATTACTTGGATTTTGCCTGAAATCAACGTTTTTAGGGAATTTCTCCCTAATAATTCACCCAATTCTACGTTTTAGAGCTAAAACGGTTAAAATACAGGGGGAAATTCCCTAATTATCGTTTTCGAGATCAAAACTTATCTCTTTTCAGGGAGGTTTTCCCTAAAAATAAGCCTGGCATCCACTATCCCTATTTAGGAACAAGCAGATACACAGGCTTACTTCATTACTATTCACACAAATTCACGTACGATTCGCACGCATATTCACATGCTCTTTTCACACGCCAATCACAAGCTCTATTCACACAGCTAACCTACGCGCCCAAAATAACTTCCCACACCGGCTTGGTGTGTCCACCTGGATACAGAACATAAAGCAGCACATACACCATAACGCCAGTAATCGCAGTAATGAACCAGATTATAGATGTCACTCTGCCCCACTTACGGTGCTTGGAGTACTTCGCTTTAAATCCAAGAGTTAATGTAGTAAGTCCGAATACCGCAGCTACCGTTGCCAGCACGATATGGAAGATCAGAAACACTTGATAAATCGTCTGTAGTTCATCCGGTCCGCCCCATGAGGTGTTCCCCACGAACAACGTTCTAGAGACATAAACAATAAAAAACAGGAGCGCAGCGATTGCGGCAGCAATCATCGTCTTCTTGTGCGCCTCGCGTTTGCCCTTAATGATGAGCCACCAGCCAATAGCTACGAGCACCGCACTAAGCACGATGAACGATGTGCTAATAGTTGGAAACACCGTAAAAATATCCATGATTCTCCTCCTTGGCAGTCTACCAGTTATGCACGGGTCAAGGTGCTCTCCTCGAGTGCTGAGGAAGGCGTCGATAATTCATCGCCCTCTTGTCCGTTCTCTTTTTTATACCAATGATAGAACACATAAGCAAGCATAGAGGCAAAAATAAATTCCTGAATGAACTTCATCGCGATCCCTCCCACCTGCTGATCCACCTTTGGTGACAACAATTCAAAGAACGCAGGACCCCCAAAATTCTGAAGTAAGGCAGAAGGATCACCCGATATACAATAGCCCATGGCAAGTGCCCAAGTCTCCGGATCACTGTAAGTAGCATAGAGCGGTTGATCTGCAAAAATAATCAGTCCGCATGCTGGTGTCAGCAATACCATATTTAGAAAAATAAACCCAATCTTGCCCAGTCCACTCGCCATTCGGCGCTCCGGTAGCGGATTGATCAATGTCCACCACATTAAGGCAGCGGTTAGGAATAAAACAATATAGTAGATTCGGTGAACGGTAAAATGCAGCATCACATAATCATGGATAACAGGAATATGGTACAAGGAAAATAGTCCATTAAACATAAGAGCAGCTACCACCGGTCGAGCTAAGAAAGACAGCCGACGAAAGGGATTTACTTTCAATAGGCTGCGCCACATAAAATCTGGAATCCCCAGCATAATTAGCGGCACTGCCACTAGGTATGATAAGGCCATACTAACCATGTGGAATGAAAACATCATATGTCCTAATAAGCTAACAGGACCGCCTTGTGCCAGATAAAGCGCAAGCATTCCGCACACAAATAGTGCTCTTCGCCAGAACGGAACCGGAACTGAATCCGCATAACGTCCAGCAATCGGACCAATCCAAACGAAATAACCCGCCGTCAGCAGCAGCATAACCGCCAGAAAAAGCGGGCTCCATAGTTCTGCAAAGCTAAAATATTGTAATCCGAGCATAACCCTAACCCCTCCTAGCGCAGGATCTAGTTAAACACCAAAAAGAGGGGGCATCGCAGCCCGCCTCTTTCTTTATAGTCCGTTAATTCCACCAAACCCAATACAGCGACATAATAATACAGGTACCGGCGGTAAAAAAACCACCCAGCATGAAAATAATCGGGATTAGATGTCCTTTATCTTTCAGGTGCATCCAGAAGCCCATCTGCACAATAACCTGAATGACTGCCATCACCAGTAGTAGAATAACCGCAAAGGTCGCATTCACGCCTCCAGCCGCAACAGCGGCGAAAGCAATTAAGGTCAAGACAATGGACAGTATAAAGACAACAATATGCCTTTGTGGCCCTTCATGCCGATGGCGATGCTTATACCCGTCGTTCTCCGGCACATGCTGATCTGTCGTCATAGTGTCTAGCCCACCTTTCCAAGTAGGTATACAACCGTAAAGATGAAGACCCATACCACATCAATAAAATGCCAGTACATGGCTGACACATACACTTTTGGTGCAGTAACTACGGTTAATCCTTTACGCATGAGTTGCCCGATCAGGATGGAGATCCATGCAATCCCGAAAGCTACGTGCGCACCGTGGAATCCTACTAATGTATAGAATGCCGAACTGAATGCACTTGTAGTCATTCCGAAGTCTTCGTGTCTCACATATTGAGTAAACTCATAGATCTCCAGAATCAGGAAACCAAGCCCTAAGGCTACAGTGACCAAAAGCCAGTTACGAAGCACAGCCGGACGGTTTCTATGCATCGCTTGAATAGCGAACACACTCGTCAAACTGCTTACCAAAAGAATGAATGTCGCAGCAGCTACAAGCGGCAAGTGAAACAGTTCATTCGCCGATGGCCCCTCATTCGTCTGATTACGCAATGCGAGGAACGTAGCGAACAACGTGCCGAACAATACCGCTTCCCCACCTAGAAACAACCAAAAGGCAAGAACCTTGTTTCGTCCTTCGAGCGTAGCTTTTTCCGGCTCGTGAGGCAATTCTTCCTTAGAAGCTTCTGCATGTGCCGTTGTCATGTCCGCTCACTTCCTTCCAGCTCTTCAGGTTCAATATGCCATCCATGATCATCATACAGCGAACGCAACAGCATGGATCCAAACGTAATGATAAGACCGATGGCTGTAACGATATAATTATTAAACATAAAGCTCATAAAGGCGTTGCCGAAGTCGTCCCGACTGAACATGAAGCCAAGTCCAGCGATGAAAATCCCAACAGACATAGTAAACGGCAATATAGTTGCAGACGGCATATGGATCGAGCCGACCGGTTCTGCCGGAGTCATGCCTTTATTTCCTGCCATTTTTTCTTTCCAGAATGCATCAATCCCACGGATAAGCGGGGTTTGCTTGAAGTTATATTCCGGTGGCGGCGAAGGAATCGTCCATTCTAGTGTACGTCCATCCTCCCACGGATCATTTGCTGCATCCGCCGGCTTTCTTGAAGTCAGGAAGATGTTGACCAAGAAGATAATCATGCCAACACTCATCAATCCAGCACCGATTGTACTGACTAAATTCAGCAAATCGAATTGCTGATTCGGCAAATACGTGAATACCCGGCGCTGCATCCCCATAAGTCCAAGGAAATGCTGTACAAAGAATGTCAGATGGAATCCGATAATAAATGTCCAGAAGGTCCATTTGCCCAGCTTTTCACTTAGCATCCGACCAAACATTTTCGGCCACCAGTAATGCAGACCTGCAAACAGGCCAAGCACCAATCCGCCCACAATAACGTAGTGGAAATGCGCTACAACAAAATACGTATCATGGAACTGAAAGTCAGCAGGCGCAGAAGCCAGCATGACGCCAGTGACGCCACCCATCGTAAAGGTAGGAATGAATCCTGCCGCGAACAGGTTTGGTGTCGTGAAACGCACTTGCCCGCCCCACATCGTGAACAACCAGTTAAAAATCTTGATTCCGGTCGGAACCGCAATCAACATCGTCGATACAGAGAACAACGCATTAGCTACTGGTCCAAGTCCGGTAGTGAACATATGGTGAGCCCAAACCATGAAGCCCAGGAAGGCAATCAGGATGGTAGCGAACACCATTGAGCTATACCCGAACAGTCGCTTCCGCGAAAAAGTCGGGATAACCTCCGATATAATTCCGAAGGCAGGCAGAATGAGAATATATACTTCTGGATGCCCAAATATCCAGAAGATATGTTGCCAGAGCACCGGATTACCGCCAGCCCCAACCTCGAAGAAATTGGCTCCAAGTATCCGGTCGAATGTCAGCAGTACTAATCCTACTGTAACTGCCGGAAATGCAAACAAAATAATTGCGGAAGTAATAAATGTAGTCCAAGCAAACATCGGCATCCGCATGTAGGTCATTCCCGGCGCGCGCATCGTAATGATCGTGGCTAGAAAGTTAATCCCCCCGATGAGGGTACCTAATCCGGCAATTTGAAGACCAATCGTATAAAAGTCTACACCGTGTGTAGTGCTGTATGTACTCGTAGATAGTGGGGTGTAGGAGGTCCATCCGGCATCAGGAGCGCCACCCATTATCCAGCTGAGATTCAGTAGAATTCCGCCGAACAGGAAGGTCCAGAAGCCAAGTGCATTTAGAAAAGGAAAGGCTACATCACGTGCACCGATCTGTAGCGGTATGACAGCATTCATTAAGGCGAAGATGATTGGCATGACGCCGAGGAATATCATCGTCGTACCATGCATGGTAATAAGTTCATTAAACGTTTGGGCATCCAAAAAATTATTCATTGGTTTGATGAGTTGCCAGCGAATCAGAAGTGCTTCAATTCCACCGATACCAAAAAATAATCCTCCGGCCCATAGGTACAAAATTGCGATTTTTTTATGATCGACGGTTGTTAGCCAATCCATAAGTCCTGTATGGCGCTTCACACTGTGGCCATGCCCCAGAGGCTTGGATGAATTCAAGGTATGCGCTGCTTGAGCCAAAGTTCGTACCCCCTTTTTCGAAAGTTCCGCCCGCCTTTAGGCTAAGGCATTAGTCCAGCTTATAGTTGGCCAGATACTCAGCAATGCCATCAATCTCCGCATCACTTAGGCCTAGATCTTTGGGGTTAGGCATCAGATTGCCCGGTTTTACGGATTGTGGATCATGCAGCCATGTTTTGAGATTCTCCTCAATTGGCGCACCATCCTCCCTCGTGTCGTCGTTGAGCAGGATTCCTGCAATCGACTCCCGAGAACCAATTCCGGTCAAGTTCGGCGCATTATTAATCCCTTGATCACCTACAGCGTGGCAAGTCAGACACGCCGCTTTGAACTTCTCAGCTAAAGCAGGATCCTCTGGCAGCACAGCTACGGGTGCTTTCATCGAATCTATCCACTTCTGAAAATCTTGTTCACTAACCGATTTTACCTTAAACTCCATGAATCCATGAGACGGCCCGCATAGTTCCGCACATTTGCCACGGTAAACGCCTTCATTAGGTGCACTGAAGCTGAAGCGGTTAATCGTCCCGGCTGGGTTGGTGTCGATTTTACCGGAAAGAGAAGGGACCCAGAAGGAGTGCAGCACGTCTTTAGTCTCCAGTTCAAAAGCAATATCTTTGCCTACTGGAATAATCAGATCCTGCGCTGTAGTCACCTTGTAATCGGTATACTCAAACTCCCACCAATATTGATGGCCGGTTACTTTAACCTTAATCGCATCCTTGTCATTGGCATGATCATCTCCTGCGGCGAACACTGCTTTCACCGTTGGAACTGCCAGTACCACTACGAGGATAAGCGGAATGACCGTCCAGAGAATCTCAAGCTTGATGCTACCCTCAACCTGCTCAGGGATTTCATTCTGACCCGGCTTTCGACGGAAACGGATCAGTACATAAGCTGCAATCGTAAAGACAATCAGCAACACGACGATCATAATACTGATCGACAGCTCCATTAATCCATAAGACATTTCCGCCTGAGGACCCTGTGGTCTGAGTACTGACAAGTCCTCACGGCCGCACCCGGCAAGAAAGAGACCAAACATAGCGGTCATGGGAAGGAGTCGCTTTACAGCCTGCCACGTTTTCATCATTGATCTACCCCGCTTTTCCCGATTTCGTAGGTTCCTGTTTTTTTCTGTCAATTATAACAATCACTATTAATATAAGTTTAAGGGAAAGTTTTGTCAATCGTTCACAACTAGTTCACATTGTAATTTTCGACATAATAATTCCTTGTCCTACCTGCATTTATGCGCATTTTTTGAAAACGCAATCAAATAAAAAATGATCATTAAAGCGCATTCATTACGAAATGTGTCTATTAATTCATTTGACTATTTTATGAGAGACGATATTTCTTATTCATAAATGTACATACAAAAAAAACCGATTCCTGCAACAAACGCTGCTCGGGCACGGTTTATAAGAATCCTCGTGGATGTTATTACTCAAAATGATGTCAAAAGTAAGTGACACTCGTATCTGTTAGCTAGGAGACGGATGAATTCATCTTTACCAGCTCATGCTCCACGACCATGGTCAGTTCTTCTTCATAGCCTCCGGTAATCCGATATTTTCGGACGTACTCCTTTACGAATTTCTTGGGATCTTTGGGCCGGAAAATACGTGTCATTTCCCGTAAACTTTCCTTGACTTCGTTATGACCTTTACTTGCCATGATCGTTCCCTCCCAAAACATTGAAAATGAATGCTCCGTTGTAGAGAATGCATGATGAAAAGTACGCCGTAACCTCGAATGCAAGTGAAGTAACCATTACACATACGTGGCTTGCATTATCCGCCAAAACGTAAAATTCAAAGCTTCAAAGCCTTGAGATACTGGTTCGCCGGTGAAGCAGGTTCGTCGTGATTTGGGCTGAGAGTAAGGACGCCTGTTGAACGAAAGCTCCTTGACACTTTTATTACCCGAAGAGCCACTTACTGAATCACCCCTTTCGGGCCTTATCGTTATATTGTATCATATTCCGGTCCAACTTCCACCTTTCCTTGTAAAATGTGCTAATTGGAAAATTTTTATTTTTTATAATGTTCTTCGTAAGTCATATTGCTCGTGTCGGGTTAAAATACATTATGCTCTATAGCAGGCCACACCTAACACATACCACAGCAAGAAAAGGAGAGATCCTATGGGCCAACCCACACCATTACTGACTTCATCCTATAACGTAGTTCCCGCGATGACTATCGCGCTACCTGAGGAAACTGCAACGCGCCGTGAAGGCCTTGAACAAGCTGATTATGCTATTCAGAAAGAATATCCAAAGATGCATAGTATGCTTATTGCTCGCCATGGCAAGCTCATCTTTGAACGTTATTACGGAAACCATCATGCCGGGGCATTAAATGATCTTCGATCTGCGACTAAAAGCTTTATCAGCACAATTACCGGAATCGCTATCGATCGGGGAGATATCCCTGATATCGATGTCTCGGTTTCCAAGGTACTTCGTAAACATGTTCCATACCTACACTCCCCTCATTTATCAAAAATCACTCTCCGTCATCTGCTTACCATGACTTCCGGATTTAGCTGGATCACGGGCAAGAAGCTTGGGGAGCCCTTCGTCCGGAATCTCCATCGTAGTCGCCGCTGGGGTTCCTTTGCTCTTAGTATGAACATAATTCCGGAACATATCGGTCAATTTCAATACCGTAGTATCGACTCCCATTTGATTTCGATGATTTTAAGTGAATCTACAGGTCAAGATGCGTTTACTTATGCTGCTGAGCATTTATTTAGCCCTCTCCGAATGACTCACACGGCTTGGTTACCGAGTCCCGAAGGTCATAGTATGGGACATATTGGTCTGTACTTGAACTCAAGAGATATGGCTAAATTTGGAATCTGCCTGCTTAATAACGGCGTATTTGCGAAGCAGCAGATCATTCCGAAGCATTGGCTCCAAGAAGCACTAACCGCACAGACTACCGGATACCCGGCTTTTGGAGATTACGGATATCAGTTCTGGGTGGGTACGATGAGCGGCCAACCCTACAAGCTTGCCCACGGTCATGGTGGACAGCAAATCCTTCTCCTACCTAAGTTAGATGCGGTTGTGGTCTTTACAGCATAGAGTAAGACAAACAATTGGAAGAGCCCCCGCAAGCTGCTCGAAAAGTATATTATACCCACAATGAGCTAAACATACTTTTTCCTGACAAGTCATAGGCTTTTAAGGAAGAAGGAGTAGTGAACTAACCCCCTTCTTCTCCAAGTAGAAGGAGAGTGAGCCCTTTGTCCCCTTTCAAATCATCCACCGGATTGCCCGATAATATTGCGGGCGCGCTGTGCTATTTTTTCCCTTTTATCGGCGGCGTGGTCTTTCTCGCTCTGGAGAAACGCAACCGCTTCGTGCTGTTCCACGCGTTGCAATCACTGCTTACGTTCGGCGTGCTGATGATTCTCCATGTTCTAACCGGATTTATCCCTTTCCTTGGCGCCCTAATGAGTGCAATCCTTTCTCTTTGCAGTTTTGCTATATGGCTACTTATGATCTATCAAGCTTTAAGTAGCAGATGGTATAAGCTTCCTTGGGTTGGGGATGTAGCGGAAAGTCAGATTCGACATCTATAAACACCACTGAAGGAACACCTCTAATCGCTGAAAAGTATTCCCTTTTGCCCATCCGCTCCTTACAATGGAAAGACGGGCATCAAGGAATTCTACAGGCTGGAGGAATTTAAATGTATCTAATCATCATAAACCCACGCTCCGGCGGGGGCGCAGGCGGACGGACCTGGCATACTGTAGAGGCGCTCATAAAAGAGCGGATGCTGCCATATATGACCTTGTTTACGCATAGCGAAGAGGGTGCAGAAGCCCTTGTTCTAAATACAATTAAACACCGTGAGGACTGGAAAGCCGCGATTGTAATCGGCGGCGATGGCACGCTGCACAGCATTTTGGGTGCCCTTCGTGGCAAGGACATTCCCATGGCAATCATCCCTGCCGGCTCCGGTAACGACTCCGCACGCGGCTTCGGCATTCCGCTTTCGACTGAAGCCGCGCTGGAAGCTGCACTTAGCGAACGGTATATCGAAGCCGATCTGATCTCAGGCGCAAACGGACTGACTTTAACAGCCGTTGCCAACGGCTTTGATGCTCAGGTGGCCGAGAATGTGAATGCCAGCCGTTACAAACGGCTGTGCAATGCCATTGGCGCAGGCCAACTGGCTTATATCATCGGCATATTGCATACGCTGATGACGTTTAAGCCATGCCGGGTGAGCGTTGCGTGCGACGGGACGGAGCACGTCTTTGAGAAGGCATGGCTGGTCTCGGTCTGCAACCTGCCCAGCTACGGCGGCGGGCTGTTGATCTGCCCGCAGGCGAAGGCCGATGACGGCCAGCTCGACGTCTGCGTCGTGCATGGGTGCAGCCGCGGGCAACTGCTGCGGCTGTTCCCCACGGTACTGAAGGGCAAGCATGTAGCGTTGCCCTTCGTGTCCATGCTGCGTGGACGTAGCGTAGCCGTCAACTTCGCAGAGGCCCGGCCGGCGATCGGCGATGGCGAGAGCTTCGGCAAAGGGCCGCTTGCCGTGCGCTGCGAGCCAGGGGCGCTGCGGGTGCTCTCGCCGCTGGCGGCGGTTAGCGCGCAGCGCCACGCCGATCCTGCAGCGGCATGCGGTGGCAACGGGTAAGCCATACCGGTGCATCACAAAAAAACAGCAAGAGACAGGCTTATCAACCTTGTCTCTTGCTGTTTTTTTGTTAACTTCATCGAATCTACACTAAAGAATCTTAGCTGAGTAGCCCTTCCTCTTCTTCGACGAAAGAAATTCTTCCGTCCTCCAGGGAAGCGATCCGCACGAGTGATTCTACCCGGTAGCCAGCTTCCTGCAGAAGCCGATTCCCTGGCTGGAACGCTTTTTCGATCACGATACCAATCCCAACCACACTTCCTCCTGCCTGCTCAACAATACGAGCAAGTCCGAAGGCGGCTTCGCCATTCGCCAAAAAATCATCGACAATCAGAACCCGCTCACCCGGAGCAATGAATTTCTTCGAAACGGTAATCTCATTCGTTTCTTTCTTCGTGAAGGAGTATACCTTCTCTACATAAATATCCTCTGTCAGCGTCAACGATTTCTGCTTACGGGCAAAAATCAGCGGAACCTCCAGCTCTAATGCCGTCATAATCCCCGGAGCAATTCCCGAAGATTCAATCGTCAGTACCTTCGTAATTTCTTCGCCGGAAAAACGGCGGATAAACTCACGGCCAACTTCACGCATTAGGAAGGGGTCCATCTGATGATTCAGAAAAGAATCTACCTTGAGCACGCCTTGCCCGAGTACAATTCCTTCTTTCAACACTTTTTGTCTCAACAGCTCCATAGTGCTCCTCCTTCTCCCATCAATGAAACCTTTCTTCCCACTTTAAAGACCTGTCGGTTTCTGTGGTAATAAATTTCCAACGATAGATTTTAAATTATGATCATCTTTGGTCTTTTCTTGCCCGTTATCATAACCCGTAATTCGAATCTCCACGAAATCGCCCGGATTTACCGGCTTAAAAATCAATTTCTCGCGGTCTTCCAGTCTCACGTTAAATTTCATGTCCTTGAACATTTCAACTAGCTCTGCTTCTCCGGGACTTGCTCCCTTATCCAGAAACAGAAGTCCACGCAATTTCTTCGGACCATCCTCATGCACCACTTCAAAATGTACGATACATTCCATGCTTTTCACCTCCCTATAATAGCTACTGCGCCTGTTTTTCCCCATCATCACTTTGATCATGCATCACATATTTGCCATGAATTTTGCTGTAACGTTCGCCGTAGCGCTCTTCTAATTCTGCGCCCATATCCTGCTCCAGCTCGAACAACACCATTTCCTGTGCAAAATGATTCAATAGCAGATCTACTAAGACCGGGTGCTCGGTTACAACCGCTTGCGCCGATCCATCTTCATAGCGCATCCCGAGCATACACCAGCTCCGATCAATCACGAATGAAAATTTCCGTCCATCTGTTCGCTGAGAATCTCTTCCGAGAGGCGGCCATACCGGATAGGCGGCAGGAGCAGCATTGCCACCGTCAAACGCCCATAAGAGTCTAACGCCTCGCAACTCCGCCTGTTCAAGTTCACTCCGCAGAAGTGACGCTTCCTCACGCCACATATCCACTACGATCTCTTGCTCAGCCATATTAAGTTGGCGAATAAGAGCGCCCAATACATTGCGGTCACCTTCCACATTATAAAACGATGGGCTAACAGGTCCACCGCGAGGCATCTCACTTTCCATATAAGCCAGTGAAGCTTGGACCCGTCCCGAGATCATGGTCGCGAGCTCTTCTGGATTGAGAACACTGTACCGCGCAGGTTCTCCTTCGCCACATCGTACATATCCCTGCTGTGTAAGGCGTTGTAACGCCGCATACACATTCGATCTTGAAACTCCGAGCTGTTTGGCAACCTCATAGCCAGAAGCCTGACCTTTTGTCGCAAGCTCTACCATAATTTTGGACTCCATCTCCGTGAAGCCCAGATTGCGCAGATGCAGCAGCAGCTGTTCCATCTTGTTGTCCCCCTAAGCTGACTGAAATCCGTTCTATATTTGCTCTGACCCACATCGCGGACACCATAAGGAGCCCTTAGGTAATTCGTTCCGACAGATTTGGCACTGGATCATATCTCGTACACCATTGTCCTCAGTGACCGCAGATTCCTCCTGATGCTCATTCTTGTGCCATTCGCCGAAGCGACGGTCTAGTTCAAGTTGTCTTTTTCTTTCCCGTTCCAGCTGATCGGCTTGTTTACGTTCCCGCTCAATATCTTGTTCGCTCGCCTTATATTCTTCAAATGGCAGCTCATCATCCAGATGCTGAACTTCAGCATATACGACACTCTGCGGGTGCAGCTTCATTGCAATTTCCTTCTCTTCATCCGTAAGCTCATCTGCGCCATAATATTGATCTTCATCATCTTCATTCACAGATTGAACAAATACCGGTGTAGAAGGCACCTTTCTCGAAGCGGACAATGGCTCCAGCTTACTTCCGCATTTCGGACAAAAGTTTGCATCAAGCGCCACAATATGACCACATGGACATAACCGCTCATTTTTCAGCTCAGCAATTCGTGTCCGCAGGACTTCGATTTTTTCCTGAAGTTTGGAACAGTTACGGGACAGCTCCACCATTTTACCTTCAGCAACCGACATATCCTTTGAACGATATCCTTCATAAAAAAGTCTGCCCATTTTCGTAAATTCAACTTCCATCTCTTGTTCAACATCGGAAATAAGTCCGTTCAGCTTGCCGATCTCTACTGAGTTTTGGGCTTTTTCGGTAACCCGGCTCGCGCTATCTTTAATTTTTTTGATAAAACTCATTACAGTTCCTCCCTCTCCAGCGATACGTGTTTCTATCATACCAAATGTATCGAGTAGATTCATTAATGTGCTTTAATACGCGATTTAGAGGAGAATGTTCCTATAAAATCCATACTAATTGATTTAAGCCACTCATCCCTTACATTTATGGATTATTTTTCCTGATTTTGAATGTAATTTTGCGTCAGGGGTTCTACATCGGTTAAAATAGAATTATCACAAATAACGAAATCGGGAGAGTTTCAGTGGAAGAACATGAGAGCACACAGCT
This sequence comes from Paenibacillus sp. VTT E-133280, assembly GCF_002264385.1. NCBI lineage: Bacteria > Bacillati > Bacillota > Bacilli > Caryophanales > Paenibacillaceae > Paenibacillus > Paenibacillus sp. VTT E-133280. The sequence continues at coordinate 6,024 of NZ_NFUX01000076.1, read as the reverse complement.
TACGCTTAGTCAGCTACAGGTACACGTAAAGGATCTGCAACAGTGGCAAGGTAACAGCAACGAGGATTTCGCCAAACTGGTTAACGAGTTCGAAGCCTTACCAGCACTCTATCGCCACGCGTTAAATGATCTTCAGAATAAAATTGATGTGATCAAGACGGAATGGCAATCCCGCGACGGCTTTAGTCCTATCGAACATGTCAAATGCCGGATTAAAGAACCAAAGAGCATTCTTCAAAAGATGGAGCGTAAAGGCTACGGTTTCAGCTTGGAAAATATGGAGCAATACATTCACGATATTGCCGGAATGCGGATTGTATGTGCCTTCGTTAAAGATATATACCGTTTAGTAGATCATCTTAGTACACGCGAAGACATCCGCGTGCTTGAGATTAAAGATTATATAGCTCATCCTAAACCAAACGGATATCAAAGTCTTCATCTTATAGTCGGTATCCCCCTCGTCCTGTTGGAAGGAACACGCTGGGTCAAGGCTGAGATTCAGCTGCGTACCCTTGCTATGGACTTTTGGGCAAGCATGGAACATATTCTGTATTATAAATTCGATAAGCAGTTGCCTTCCCATGTCGCTGATGAACTAAAAGAAGCCGCGCGTGCCGCTGATGAACTAGATCAAAAAATGCTTCGTCTTCGCCGCGAGATTCTAGAGCTTTCAGAAGGAGAATCGCCTCCTGCTGGTCAGCATTAGAATAACTAACCAGAAACTCTGTTAGATAATTAGGCAAAACAAGAGGCTGTTTCAAGAGTAGCATTCACTACTTTTGAGACAGCCTCTTTCGTATTTTCACTTACCGCTTAATCAGACTCTTATTCGCCCGACGCGCAGACGCTTCTGCAACCCGCTGCATTATCAAAGTTAATCCCTCAATGGCTTTAGGTGTCTGCGGTAGCAACGCTCCCCAGTCTTCTGTAACTTCAGCTACTACTACCGGCGAAGGAAAAGGTCTAGCCGCAATCTCATGGAACTGTGGCCCAGGCTGATGTAGCGAACCTTCAGCAGCCGCTTCTGCCAGCCATTCTCCAGAGGAAATGGCCGGACCCTTGCGTTCAAGCCGAGCCAATTCAGTAGAAAGATCACTAACCGAGGCTTCTTCTTCCTCTGTTTTAGCTTCGCCGCTAGAAATATCCCCTTCAGCCCAAAGGGCAAAAATTCCGTCCAAGAGCTCTCCCTTAGTAAATCCTCTGAGCGAAAGTGCCAGCAGTGGCTCTTCAGCAAGACGTTCTTTAATAAGCTTCAAAGTCTCCGCCTTATACTCCACACCTTCACCCTCAAAAAGGGCTTGCTCCAGCTCACTATCCGTAGGTAAAAGCTCAAGCTCTGCCAGCTCACCCGTCAAACGCCCTTGCAGCAAGGCAAATACTTCCCCAGGACTTAGTGCCAGACTTCGTAAAATTTCTTTTCTTCGGGAAGCATGCCATACCGGAACCTTCAGAGAGAGAGGTCGATCCGCTTGTTGTTCCTGAGCAGGCGCGCTGGCGTTCAATTCACCCTTCGACCGAGACCCTCCTGTCACTTTCCCAGGTAGCATCGTCCATGCTGCCTTTACTAATCCAGGCACAACTTCCAGCCGCATCTCTAACCGTTCACTCATTGTTCGATCCCTCCGTAACACTCATATCTGTCTTACATCCAGTCCTGATCCTGCAGTTCAATAAGTTCCTTCAGCTCATGATTGGACATTTCAGTCAACCATGTTTCGCCAGAGCCAACAACCTGCTCGGAAAGATTTTTTTTACGCTCAATCAATTCATCAATACGCTCTTCCAACGTTCCTTGGCAAATCAACTTATGCACTTGAACATTCTTATCCTGACCAATTCGGAATGCCCGGTCTGTCGCCTGATTCTCAACGGCCGGATTCCACCAACGGTCGTAATGGATGACATGATTAGCTCTTGTAAGGTTCAACCCTACGCCACCCGCTTTTAAAGAAAGTACGAAGAAGGACGGCCCTTTTCCCTCTTGAAAATCATGAACCATCTCGTCGCGCTCCCGTTTTGGAATTCCGCCGTGCAAGAACAGCGGTGCTGTTCCATAACGCTTAGTCAGCTTGCTAACCAAGAGCTCACCCATCGCTACATATTGAGTAAAGATCAGCGCAGATTCTCCGACCTCCGCAATGCTATCCAGAATCTCGAACATGACCTCCATTTTACCGGAATGCTCACTTCGCGGACCCCTGCCTTCTTCTTTGCGGAATAGCTGAGGATGATTACAAATCTGCTTCAATTTCGTTAGAGAAGACAGCACGAGTCCTCTGCGAGCCATCCCGCTACTCTCTCCGATCACGCCAAGCATTTCATCCACGACACCCTGATATAGGACTGCCTGTGTTTCCGTCAGCGGGCAATAAGACTTCAGCTCCAGCTTCTCCGGTAAATCTTTAGAAATATCCGGATCACTTTTCAAGCGGCGCAACAAGAATGGTGATACCAAGCGATGCAATTCCCTTAGTCGCTCTCCACCCTCTCCTGATACATAACGCTGCCGGAAGGAATGGTAGGTCCCTAAATAGCCCGGGTTTAAAAAGTGAAAAATAGACCATAACTCGCCTAATCTATTCTCTACTGGTGTCCCCGTCATAGCTATGCGATGCGGCGCTGATAGCTTCATCACACTTTGCGCCTGTTTCGTCCGATGATTCTTAATATACTGAGCTTCATCCAGCACCACGGTGGACCACTGAACATTCGCTAAATCCTCGCTGTCACGACCCGCTAAATGATAGGTCGTCAATACAATATCATGACTGGCAGCCAGTTCTAAAAAGCTATCCCCCCGCACGCGGCGTCCACCATGATGAATGTGAACTTTAAGCGAAGGCGCAAAGCGCTGCAATTCCCGCTGCCAGTTCCCCAAAAGTGAGGTTGGACATAGAATCAGCACAGGCTCCTGCTTTTCTTCAGGTGGGGCACTTAAAGCGCGGTCCAGCAGGCAGGTAATGACCTGCACCGTCTTACCGAGACCCATGTCATCGGCCAGGCATACCCCAAATCCCAGACCACTGAGAACGGAGAGCCATTGATAGCCACGCTCCTGATAAGGTCTCAGGGTGCCGTGCAGACCTTCAGGTACGGGACGCACTGGAAGATTACGCAATATGTCGCCCCGCATCAGCGATGACAATAATCCGGATGTTTCCATCCCCGTGACCGACATCCCTTTCCAGAGCCGCTCTTCACCATCCTCAGCTTCTAGACGCATCCAATCGGCTGCGGTCATTTCCCCATTTTCATGGCGTTTCATATATCTAAGAACCTGGCGAATTTCTTTAGGATCTATCTCAATCCATTCTCCGCGGAAACGTACAAAAGGTACGCCAGCCTCCACCAGTGCGTTTAGTTCTTCTTCACTGATTGTACTCTCCCCAAGTGAGGCTTCAATGCGAAATGAAATCAGCTCTTCCATCCCAAGAGCCACTGGAGCAGGACTATCAATCCCGCTCACTACCGGCTGCATTTTCATCTTCATGCCAATCCGGCGGCGTCCCTCACGGCTCCAGCGCGATGGCATCTGCACGGTTATTCCACGCTCACGCAGCTGCTGCACCGTCTCCTTCAAAAAGAAATAAAGACGCTCTGGTTCCAATTCCGCTCCCGTAGGTGCAGGCTTAGAAAGAGCGCGCTCTATATCTGGAGAGATTCTTGCCGCTCGGCCCAGCGCTATAAGAAGCTGCTGCTGTATATTGCGATAGCGTTTCCCCCATAACATAAACTCTCGTTCCTTACTGCTCCAAATCGATTTTGCCGGAATCCAGAATTCCCCTTCTTCCTTGTTCTCCGCCCAGAAGGTTAAACGCCAAATTTCATCATGATCTCCAGGTGGCTCAAGTCGTAGCCCTAGACCCAGCTGTCCACTCCGTGCTTCTACAGGTTCTGATTGCGGCACATCGCTACCAGCTGTCTCATTCACGGTAGCCAGAAGATCTGCCACTTCTGCTTGGGTTCCCTGCACGGGTATATCCCGGCTGCCTGTAAGAAGACTATTCCACCACAGCTCAGTTAAAGGGGAGTAACCCCGGCGATAATTAGCTTTGTAAGGGGTAAGTTCACTTTCAATACCCGCAATCACTTTCTTTATCTCTGCAGTCATTACCGCCTGCATAAAGGAGTAAAGCACATAGGCGCCAGCCTCTTCCCGCGAGGATAAGTCACCTGCCTCAGCGATATGTGTCCCGAGTGCCAATACTGGCATGGAAGCCGCTAGTTGCAGAAAGATCTCCTGATCCTCCTGTTTTCGAAAAGCTGGTGACCAGCAGACCGTTGCTGCCTGTTCACCACCACGCCGGCGTGAACCTACCGGACGTGGGGGCAAGGCTCCAGGCGTAACGCCTCCTGTACCCATCAATTCCAGCGCAAAACGAGCTGCTGCCGCCCAATAGCGCAATTCGCCGCCAGGCTCTACTCCCTGATCCCGGCATAACGACTCATCCCATGCCAGAAGCAGTTCAAATGCATCGCTAGGGACTAAGGCGAGCCCTTCAAATGTTCTTCCGGGCAATCCACGGCGTGCCGGCTTCCCCTCTACAGGAGGAGCCGGATATTTCACTTCTGCGAGCCGCAGAGCAGCACTCGCAAAAGGGCGAACTCCTCCCTGCAGCTCCAGCCGCTTCACCACTCGGGTCCAAGCGTCAACCTTCGGCTCCGAAGTTTCGCCAGAGAAGCAAAATAACACATCCCCCAACCATATTGCATAAAGATGCTTAGTCATCGGTGATCTCCTGTCTTTTAAGCAAGCAAAAAAAGAACCAGTCCGCCACCATCAGGTGGTAACTGCAACCTTTTTCACGAGAAATAAAATTTTGAAGCTATACAAGTAGAAGTAGTTTCTCCATCCTTTTAGAGATGAGATACACTCCTGTAAGAAATATAAGGATAAAGAACTAGGATAAAACTTATCTGCTCTTGAATCTTCATCTCTTCATCTTATACGAAAAAGCGCTGATTTAAAAACGTTTCTGCATATTTTCTGTAGATTTTTATGCAAATAAAGTTGAAGTACATAGAAACACCTATGAAATTTGATTCATTTCAGCATATTTTTAACAAATGTTCTAGCCACTATCGTAAAATACCCTTCACCACTACCATGCTATCCATGAATATTATGACTGACTAGTCACTTCTTTTCTTGTTTATAGTCTTAATTGTGCTGAAAGCGGGTATATTTTAAGTAGGTATTACCCTATTAAAAAAGCTAGGGAGTGAATTCTTTGAGACGTTATAATCCTTATAAGTGGTGGAATCTTCTGTTCTTTCTAGGTGTGATTATTGTCAATGTACTCTCAGTGACCTTGCCATTAGGTGGAAACAGTACCGGTGAAATTTCCGACAAATATCATACCTACATGACCCCTGCTGGTTACGCTTTCTCCATCTGGTCACTGATTTATCTACTGTTAGCCGGCTTCGTTATTTATCAATTCCGCTCCTATACAGCCTCCAGAGATTCTGTGAGGGCGATTCAGTTCTGGTTTGTTCTGAGCTGTATTTTTAATATGAGCTGGCTCTTCCTCTGGCAGTATTTATACATCGAGCTTTCTCTGGTTGCTATGGTGCTAATGTTAATCACACTAATTGTCATTTATCGAAAAACACGCCTGATTGCAAATCCTACTCCAGGCGAGAACTGGCTTGTAAAGTTGCCCTTCAGTATATACCTTGGCTGGATCTCTGTGGCCACTATCGTGAACGTCAGCGTTGTTCTGGAGAAGAATCATTGGGAAGGTTGGGGCCTTAGCGGTAGCACTTGGGCCGTTATCCTGCTCTGCGTGGGGACTCTGCTTGCGGTTGTGGTCAGCTATCCTTACCGAGATAGCATCTATCCACTCGTATTCGTATGGGCTTTCATCGCGATTGCCTTGGAACAAAAAGAGGCCAGCAATGTCTATTTAACTGGCCTAATTACAGCAGGCATCCTGCTGCTCTACAGCATCTGGCTAGTGCTTACACCTCGCCGCAGCAGGTACAGTAGTCCTAGATTCTAATATATAAAATGGCGGG
>NZ_NFUX01000174.1:0-439 GCF_002264385.1 Paenibacillus sp. VTT E-133280 | reverse complement strand
GCTGAGAGGTCAGACCAATAACTGGGGTGGTAATCTGCTGGGTTCAGATTTGATACGAGCACAGACGCTTATCAATGAACTGACGGTAGAAGCTGAAAAGCTTGAAGATATTATTCGTCTTGCAGTAAAAGGTGTTCAAGGTGCACAGGATGAGAATAAGAGGCAGGCTAATCAACTTTTTCAGCAGCTTGGTACTCTTGGAGGGATATTCGGAAAACTTGGGGGAGGCAGTGCAAGTGGGCAGTTTCCGATTCCAACGTATGCCCAGAAGATGGTCACGAATCTGATCACCTCGGTTGCTGCTCTAATGGGACGGGATGAGTTGAATAGCGATCCTTTGGTGCAGAAACTCCAAACAACGGTTAAGAATTCCGGACTGGGAACGATCGACTCTATTACAGCCCAAAGTAAGCTGAAGGATATCTACCAGGCACGGGAT
>NZ_NFUX01000065.1:0-42926 GCF_002264385.1 Paenibacillus sp. VTT E-133280 | reverse complement strand
AACCGGTGCGACAGGAGTCGCAGGAGCAACTGGAGCAGTAGGAGGGGTATTAGGTTTTGCTGATTTTTTTGCCCTGATGCCTCCTGATAATGCAGCAACTGTAGCACCGGGCACAGACGTGAGTTTTCCTCAAGATGGCCCTACCAGCGGGACAACGATTGCACGAACGGGGCCTAGTTCTTTTAACTTAGCAGCAATAGGGACTTATCAGATATTATTTCAGGTTAGTGTAACCGAAGCAGGCCAACTCATCTTGACTCTTAATGGCGCAGATCTGGCCTATACGGTAGTTGGGCGTGCGACAGGTACATCAGAAATCGTAGAAATGGCTATAGTGCAAACAACAGTCATTAACTCCATACTGACAGTTCGGAATCCTGCTGGTAATTCCACTGCACTTACTATTACTCCTCTCGCTGGAGGAACAAGATCTGTTTCAGCACATCTCGTTATTACACAATTAGCATAGCGAAATCTCTTAAGCATAGATAATTTGGAAGTTTGCCACCTCTAATCAGGTGGCTTTTCTAATTATTGAATTAAAGGGAAGGCGCACACGAACTCCCTGCCCTTCACCCATGGCATCTCTCGGCTGAAGCGGGGGGCTATTTACTTAACTTAAATTATGGGAAAATTCGGAATTTTCATTTGACTTCAAATCGGAGTTGACGCAAAATAAGAGGGAGATGATGTAAACTTGAAATTTTCGGGGAGAATTGTACATGAATAATAAATCAGGTCGCCATTCCTTCCGAGAGCGACTGGATCATATGGTGGGTAAGCTTCGTACGGATATCCTAAGTGGAGTTCTACAGCCTGGCGCTTATCTGCCAGCAGAGAGTATGCTAGCCAAGCAATTTGAGTTAAGTAATAAATCGGTCAGAAGAGGGCTGGATGTGTTAGTCCAAGAAGGCCTTATCGTCAAAATCGACCGTGTCGGAAGCAAGGTTATGGAATCCGTGCAGGAGAGAATCCGTATTCATTTTGGCTGCAGTGCCTCGCTGTCCAAGGACTTTCTGCTGGATGATCTAATTGGTGAATTTCATCGACTGCATCCCGGTATTCATATTCTTCCACTGGCGCTGAATGATTTTGACCATGTGAATTCTGCGGTAGAGATGATCAATAATGGGATGCTTGATGCCGTATCCCTGAATAGCACGCAATTTCAGGAACTGGCCGAAAATGGCTCGGCTGAGCTCTTGGAATCGCTTGACCCTGATCCTGAATTATATCCAATTGCGACGGAAGCATTTTATCATGAAAATCAGTTGTATGCCTATCCAATTTCCTTCTCCCCTGTGGTGCTGTGCTACAATAAGGCTCATTTTCGGGAAGCAGATCTGCCAGAGCCAGATAGCTATTGGACCTGGGATGACTTGATTGAGGCGGCTCGTCAGTTGGCAGAGAAACGTGGACGTCATGCCATTTATTTTGTGCCTGCTTCCGAGAACCGTTATTCTGTATTCCTGCTCCAGAGCGGGATTCAAACCGTGGCAGACGGGACCGAGCGCCGTACACTTAGTCCAGAGACGGCAAATAGTCTCAGTGTGTATAGTCGGCTTGTGAACAACCATCAGATTTTCCCTAAATATCTTGCTGGCAATCATGAAGATGAGACGATTTCTTTGTTTGTCCAAGAACAAGTTTCTATGATTCTGACGACATTTTTTAATTTAAATGAATTCAAGGCCTTAACGCTGGATTATGATCTTGCTCCATTACCTAGGCTGAAAACAAAAGATCCACAGAAGACATTACTGGTCACAATCGGAGCGGCTGTGGTCGGAAATTCGAGACAAAAGGAAGCGGCTCGTCAATTCGTTAACTTTCTTGCTTCCGTAGAAGCACAAAAAATTATACGGGAACGCACCGTAAGTATTCCAGCTCGAAAGCGGATCGCTGAGATGAGCACGGCGGATCATTTGAATCGACCTTCGAGATATCTGATGTACAGAGAGCTATTTCCAACCTTCTCCTACCTTAAAGATTTAGGACTTCCCATAGCCGTTCTAAAAAGCTTTCGTAAATTGCTGAACGCTTATTGGTCAAAGATGATAGATGAGGCTACGCTACAAGAGGAGCTGAGTGTCTTAATTTCGGAACAAGATGATAGGGATCGGAAGGTTTAAAAGTCTTTTTCTACGATTGATGTTGTCTGTGAAAATAAATGAAAAGCGTGATAATGGTGCTGTTCGGCCGTTATTGCGCATTTTTTTCAATAAAAGAATGTAAAGCTGGATGTAATACTTAATCTTTTTAAGTCAAAGTTGGTTTATTTAAAGTATCTAAATACGAGTATTTTTGTAAGCGTTTTCTATTAAATTTGAGAGGTTTCAACATTTTACGACAGGTACATGTTATATAAGATTACACATATTAGAGATATTTCTTATTATTATATTGACATCGTATAGGCTGGAAAATATAATAAAATACATCAGATATATATCAGATTTAGAAGGATTGAAAGTCTGATACGCTGATATATAAATCAAAAAGAAGTCAGAACAGATGTTTTCGTCTAATTTTAGTAGAAAATAGGCTGGAGGAAGGAGGGTTTCCTCTTAAAAAGGTGATTTACAGAAAAAATACTCATTTAAAAATTTATTAATGTATCGTTGATTCCTTCTAGTTGATGTTAGTGAATATATCATAATGATTATCTTATTTTTTAGTTATTAATAGGGGGTTGAATTATGAATGTTGCTAAAAGGAAATTAGTTCTGCTGCCTGTCCTATTGTCACTAGTTACACTCGTATCTGCTTGCGGTGGCTCGAATACAAATGCGGGCAATACTGCAGATCCTACTGCGGAGGTTCAGAAAGCTACGGAAGCCCCCGCTCAGGAAGGTAAATCAGTGGGTGGTCTTCAGCTTCCTATTGTTTCAGATAAGCTTGATCTGTCACTTTGGTCACCAAGCGGCGGCAATTTCAGAGGAACTAATTTTAATGAGAAATTATCCTTTCAGCAAATGGAAAAGAACACTAACATTCATATCGACTTTCAACATAGTACAGAAGCTAGTGCGGAAGCCTTCAGCTTATTGATGTCATCTGGTAAGCTGCCAGACATTATTTACAATGATCTATGGGGTTCGGATTCCGGGAAATATGGTACGCAAGGAGCGTTGCTTCCTCTGGAAGATTTAATTGAGAAAAATGCGCCAAACTTCAAGAAAATCCTCGACGACAACCCGGATATCCGGGGACAAATCACTTCGCCTGAAGGCCACATTTTTTACCTGCCTAATCTCGTTCTTGATTCACAGGATCTCACTCAAATGTTCCCGCAAGTGCGGAAAGATTGGATAGAGAAGTTAGGTCTATCTATGCCGGAAACTACAGAAGATTGGTATAACATGCTCAAGGCATTTAGGGAGCAGGATGCTAACGGAAATGGTAAGAAGGATGAAATTCCACTAGTCACAGTGAACTTGGAAAATATCATGATGTTATTCGCTCCAGCCTTTGGTGTTGACTACGGATTCTTCGTGGATAATGGCCAAGTAAAATATGGACCGAACGATCCAAGATTCAAGGATGTCGTATCCTATCTGCACCGTCTTTACGACGAACAATTGCTCGACCCGAACTATCTGGTAGATACCACATTCCAGACTCTGACTGAGAAGGTGACCACCGATGTGGCAGGGGCATGGTTTGGTTGGTCTGGCTCCTACATGGGGAACTTTACTACTCTAATGGAGGGTAAACATCCAACATTCAAAATTGCACCGGCAATTCCACCTAAAGGGCCAAACGGTGATCAACGTCATGTCTCCTTCCGCTGGCAGGCAGCAGCTCATGGTTTGGCGGTCTCCTCGCGGACTGAGCATCCTGAGGAAGTGATGAAATGGCTGGATTATCAATACTCAGAGGAAGGTATTCTGCTGAACAACTTTGGGGTTGAAGGCAAGTCCTATGATCTGGTAAACGGTGAACCTATTTATAAGAAAGAAGTCACTCACCCGACCAATGGTCTCACGAATACGCAAGAACTCTTGAATCATACGATTGGGGGCGGAAGCTGGGCTACAGTAGCGGATACCAGATATGCTGAACAAATCCGAGAAGCTAACGGGCAGACGGAGAATCCACTTGAGCTATACAGTGACTATATTGATTTCGATAGCAAGCTGCCTCCAGTCCAATTCACAACAGAGGAAAATGATGTAGTTGTTCCGTTGATGGCCGATATTCAGACTTATGTAGCGGAAACCATCAATGCCATGATCATGGGGCGTCAAAAGATTGAAGACTATGACAAAGTAATGAAGCAGCTTGAGAAGATGGGCATTAATGATGTGCTAAAAGAGTATCAGGTTGCATACGAGCGATTTAAAGGGAAATGATTCAGCTAGTGACAAGGTTGTCATAGGTGAGCGGCTTTTAGATTGCTTGGTGACCGCTCGCCTTATGACCGCTATAACTAACGCCAGTGTCCGGGAGAGGAGAACGATATGGCTATACCTGTAAAAGTCGCTAAAGTTGAAAGCAGGAAGCTTCCGGTCAAGAGAAGTCCGATTCCCTGGAAACGGATAGCCTCCAATCGCTATCTGTATCTAATGCTCCTTCCTACGGTTTTGTATTTTCTGATTTTTGAATATAAGCCGATGTATGGGGCGATCATTGCCTTTAAGAATTTCAACCCTTACTTGGGGATCACGGATAGTCCTTGGGTGGGCTTTAAGAATTTTGAGAAGTTTTTCGAAAGCTATTATTTTTTCAGACTGCTTAAAAATACCTTCTTAATGAGTTTCTACTCTCTGATCTTCATTTTTCCTGCTTCACTTGCTTTTGCTCTCTTGCTCAATGAGTTGCGGCTCAAGAAGCTAAAGTCCTTTCTGCAGACCGTGTCTTATTTACCTCATTTTATTTCGCTGATCGTCATTTGCGGGATGATTATTGATTTTACTAAGCCAGGAGGCATTATTAACAGCCTGCTGCTTAGCATCGGCCTAATTTCGGAGCCCATTCAGTTCCTGATTCTGCCGGAATGGTTTCGAACAATCTATGTGGGTTCTGGCATGTGGCAGAGCCTAGGTTGGAATTCAATTATCTACTTAGCAGCGTTATCCGGCATCAATCCGAGCTTGTACGAGGCGGCAGTTGTCGATGGAGCAGGGCGATGGAAACAGTTAACGAATATAACGCTGCCCGGGATTCTGCCTACAGTGTTAATTCTCTTGATTCTGAATGTGGGTACCCTGCTGAATGTGGGCTGGGACAAAATTATATTGCTTTACAATCCTGGAACGTACGTCACTGCGGATGTGATTTCAACATTTGTCTATAGACGAGGGGTGATGGAGGCGAATTACAGTTTTTCTGCGGCAGTAGGATTATTTAATTCCATAATTAACTTCACATTGCTCGTTATAGCGAACCGCATCAGCCGAAAAACAACGGATAGCAGCTTATGGTAAAAAAATGCTTTCGATGCGAGTTTTGTCGAAACAGATTCAAAGTAGTATTGCTAACAAAACTTTTAGGAGGGTAGACAATGGTTGTGAAACGCAGTATAGGCGAAATCATTTTCGACAGCTGCAATGTGCTGTTTCTAATCTTGTGTTCTTTCCTGTTCTTGTACCCGATGTGGTACGTGCTGGTCTCCTCATTCAGCGATGCACATGCAATTGCTGCGGGGAAGGTAAGCTTCTTTCCAATTGGCTTTAATCTGGATGCTTACAAGCTGGTATTTGAGGACACGCGGGTATGGACGGCTTACGGAAATACCTTCTTTTATGTCATTGTCGGTACGTTGATTAATCTGGTGCTAACTACACTTGGTGCTTATCCTCTGTCCAGAAAGAATCTGGAGGGGAGAAATATCATTATGGCTTTCATCGTGTTCACGATGTTTTTCAGTGGGGGTCTAATTCCGGCGTATCTGAATGTCCGTGAGCTTGGCTTGTATGATACACGGTGGGCGCTGCTGTTGCCTGGTGCGGTTAGTGCCTTTAATTTGATCGTAATGCGGACGTTCTTTCAATCTATCCCTGATAGTTTGATAGAGTCTGCCAAAATAGACGGCGCCCATGATTTCAGAATTCTGCTGCGGATCGTGCTTCCGCTCTCCATGCCGGTTCTGGCGGTTATGACCCTCTTCTATGCGGTAGGCCACTGGAATAGCTGGTTCTCGGCCATGATTTATTTACAGGACCGGAATTTGTTCCCGCTTCAATTGATTTTGAGGGAAATTCTGATTCAATCCTCTGCGCAAAATATGCTGGCCGGCGTTACACAAGATGAGGTGTTTCGGATCAGTGAATCTATTAAATTCGCTACGATTATCATTGCTACCGTGCCGATTTTGATGATCTATCCATTTTTGCAAAAATATTTTGTAAAAGGTGTAATGATCGGTGCGCTGAAGGAGTAACAGCCCTAGAGAAGATATTTTATGACAGAAACGTTTCTGAAGCAGTCGGGAGGAGAAGACATATGAAGGCAGTAATATCTCAGGAAGGACAGATTCGCATGTCGGATGTTCTGACACCAGTCATTGAAGATGGATTTGTTCTAGTCCAGACTGAATATTCGGCGATTAGCCCCGGAACGGAAATGATGATGAATGGTCTGCACCGTACGCAACAAATTGTGCTTGGATACAGTGCAGCGGGTGTAATCCGAACGCGTGGAAAAGGAATGGAGCACTGGCCTGAGGGTCTTCGGGTAGCCTGTTACGGCGGACCTTATGCAAAGCATGCAGAATGGCTGCTAATGCCTCAGCATCTGATGGTGTCCATTCCTGACCATGTTAGTTCGGAGGAAGCATCGACAGTAGGGCTTGGAGCCATTGCAGTACATGCGGTAAGGCAGGTAGCTCCGCAGTTTGGGGAGACGCTTGTGTTGATCGGTGCCGGAATTCTTGGGCAGTTGATTGCTCAGATTGCTAAGGCGGCAGGATGCCGTGTGATCGTCTATGATTTGCTTGTAGAGCGCTGTGAGATGGCTGAGCGCCTTGGAATTAGACATATCGCTACCAGTCCAGAGAAGGTTAAGGAACATCTTGCTAACCTGACGGAGGGCCTGGGAGCAGATGCAGTCATTGTATGCGCCGGCGGTAAAACCGGAGACCTTATTGATCAATCGTTAGAATGGGTACGGGATCGCGGCAAGGTACTGTTAGTTGGAGATGTTAAGCCGGATTTCTCCCGTGATCTGATGTTCGGAAAGGAAGCCCAAGTGCTGATTTCTAGAGCCGGAGGTCCCGGACGATATGATCCGATCTATGAGCGGAGGGGGATTGACTATCCTTACGGCTACGTGCGGTGGACAGAAGGGCGTAATATGGCTGAATATATTCGCTTAATCTCTGAAGGGGATATTCAGGTGAAGCCGTTGATTAGCGCGATATTCCCGGTCGAGCGTTGTGAAGAAGCCTTTCGGCGTTATGCAGAGGACCCCGTGGATCTGTTGGGAGCGGTCTTAGCTTATCCTGCAGCAGTCTCTGGATGTGAAGCGAAGGTTAAGGAGCAGCTGACGAAAGAAGGCGGGAGCAGATGAAGGCGCTGCGGATCGGTGAGCCACTAAACGGTCTGGCGGTTTGGGCTTCGGCTTATGGAACATGGCAAGGAGCAGACCGGATTTACGCTGTTTCTTCCGGAAGTCCATGTATCTTATTTGTACTGGATCCCAGTGGTGAACAGGCTGCGGAACGATATGCGCTGGAAGGCTCAGATCATTGCTGGGGTGTAGTCTTAACGGTAAGTGGGGTGTATATCGGAGGAAGCGGCATCTTGTATAGATACACCCATGAGGCTGGTGTGGAGAACCTGGGTGAGATGATTTCCGGTGAATTCTATACGTGGCGGTTGGCAACAGATCAGCAAGGTAGGATCTATGGGGGATGTTATCCTGGAGGGAAAGTGTTCCAGTATGACCCAGCGACAGGAGTGTTTAGGGATTACGGTGCTATGGTAGCTGGAGAACAGTATGCACGTTCTATGGAAGCGTGGAACGGTAAGCTCTATGTGGGAGTTGGTACACAAACCCCGCATATTGTTGTACTGGATACGGATACGGGAGGACGCTCGGAAATTGGGTTGCCAGATGAATGTCAAGGTGAGCAGTTAGTTTATGACTTGAATATCATTCATGACAAGCTTTTTGTTCGAATTACACCTTCTGCACGGTTGTACATTTATGATCTGGAACTGCAGGAGTGGGGCGACACTTTGGATCATGTGAGTGGACTTAGTGTTTCGCCGCCGGATGAGCTGGGAAATGTGTATTTCATTAAAGATGACTATTTGCAGCGATATGATATCCAGACTGGAAGTTTATTCGTTACCTCATTAGTCATGCAGGAGCCAGCAGGAGATTATGGCTGGCTGAATAACCATCCTCTAAATCTGAAAGCGCGCTGTTTAACTGGTGTGCATAGGGATGGGAGTTGCTGGATTTACGATCCGGCGACTGATCGACATATGGTTATGGACTTCGAGCTGCAGGGTCAATCGGTCCATTTGCAGTCCATGACCTACGGACCTGATGATGCTCTCTATCTCGGAGGATATTTCGCAGGTGGGCTGGCCAGATTCGATCTGATAGCCGATGAGATCACTTCTTATCGGGGGATAGGTCAGACGGAAGGGATGCTCGCTGGAAGGGGTTGTCTATATCTAGGCGTTTATCCGCGAGCGAATATTTTTAAGTACGATCCGAACAAAGTTTGGAAGCCGGGTGAGAATCCAGAACTACTGTTTTCCCTACAGGAAGAGGAGCAAGACCGGCCTTTTGCTTGGGCTTGGGCAGGTGAAGAGCTGGTCATTGGTACGGTTCCTTCTTATGGCCGGCATGGAGGAGCTCTGACGCTGTACCATCCTGTAAGTGGTGCGCGTGAGGTGTTCAAAAACCTTTTGCCGCAGCAAAGTGTAGTGTCCTTGGCAAGTAGCGATGAGCTGTTGTTCGCTGGAGGGTCTGTGTGGGGTGGGCTCGGGATTGCTCCACAGCGAGCGGATGCATCTCTAATGATTTGGGATATAGAGAAGCGCTGTAAAGTATGGGAAGGTGTACCAGTGCAAGGGGAAAGGGCTATTTCTGCTTTGGTTTTAGATGATGTAGGGCATCTATGGGGGTTGACCGCAGGGCTGTTATTTCGTTTCGATCCACAACAGAAGCAAACTGTAAAGACTTACACATTGTTTCCGATGAACTGGAAGGCAGTGACTCATTTTTGGCGTAGTGGTAATGAACTGCTTTATAAGGAAGGCATGCTTTACGGCGTGTCGATGAATCACTTATTTAAGTTCGATGTGCTGAGTGAGGAACTTGAGGAGCTTAATGACGATGCGCGGCTGCTGACGATGGACCATAAGGGCGGTCTATATTTTGCAAGAACTACAGAATTGTACCGGATGCGCTAGTAAGGTCTGCACGAGCCTTGGCGAAGGGTGAGGGATGATGAGAATCTTATATTTTTATAAATTCTGTATTCTGGGTGGGGTAACTACTCAACTTGCGAATCGACTTAAATTTTTGCGGCATCACTCGGAAGTGCATTTTGCCTTTCTTGAGGATTACGGCGGGGCGAGCGCTTTTGAAGGATATGAGCTTGTCCGAATTCTGGGGACGGTTGAAGAAATTAAGAGCTACATTGAAGCTTATGATTTCGATGTCATAATAACGATTGATACTTACGAACTGTATGAAGCGCTTGGGCCTGTACAAGAGGGAAAGGTGATTATTCATGAGGTACATACCACCTATTCCGAACCCCTGCAGAAGTTGGCCGCAACAAAAGATAGTCTGCCTTTTCACTATGTGATCACTCCCTCTGCTTACATGAAGGATTATTTGGACAATATCGGCATAGCGGGCGCTTATCATATTAATAATTGCCTGGACATCGATTTGTTCCGATATGAAGCGGAGATGGAGCAGGAGCCTGCGAAGATTTTGTGGGTAGGTAAGCTGGATGATCACAAGAATTGGTCGTCCTATTTGAACATTGCTGGCAGGCTGAATGCCAGAATGCCAGAGCTGCAATTTATGCTGGTTGGGGGATATACTGCTGCCGAAGAGATCAAGAAACAGCTAATGGTAAAGGTAGAACTGATGGGGATTAAACATTTTAAGTGGATTCCCAAAGTGAATTACGAAGAGATGCACAGCTATTATTCATCGGTTGCACAAAGTGGCGGGTTATATGTAAGTACGACAATCAATGAGTCTTTTGGGATGACTGTACTGGAGGCGATGGCTTGCAGATGTCCGGTAGTGGTTCCGAGGGTAGGGGCGTTGCCGGAATTATTGGAAGGTCCGTTAAGTGCCTCCCTATACGAATCAGGCAATGAAGCGGAGTGTGTGGACAGATTAAGCGCACTGCTGGAGCAGAACAGCCTGAGGGAAAGCTTGAAGTCATTGGGAGAACAGAAGGCCAGAACCACTTACAGTATAGAGCAAGTGGGGAAAGATTACATGGCATTGCTTGAGCGTTTTAGAGAAGAACGTTTAATTTCTAAATAAGTGGATCACTCCATGGGTCTGTCAACCGAATAAGAGGTGTTGTTGAAATGGAAGAGCTGCAGATCGGTATGGTAGGAATGGACACTTCACATAGCAGGATTTTCGCGGTGCTGCTTAATGATGAATCCAATCCATTGTATATTCCGGGTGGCAGACTACACTACGGTTATCCGGGGGGTTCTCCTGATTTCGAGCTAAGCTATTCACGTGTGAGACCGATTAGCAGTGAATTGCAGGAGCGTTATGGCGTTGAACTGCTCGATTCTATAGAAGAAGTTGCGGAGAGATCCCATGCGATTCTATTGACTTCTGTAGATGGGAGATTGCACAAGGAACAATTTGCGGTACTGGCTCCTTACGGTAAGCCGGTATTCATTGACAAGCCGTTAGCGGTTACTACTGAAGATGCTAGGGTGATTGTGGAGTTAGCGGAGAGGTATGGAACGCCATTTTTCTCCAGCTCTATGCTACGTTTCGGTGGACCGCTAGCATCCCTCTTAGAGGATGAAAGTGCAGGTGCTATCCTTGGAGCGGATTGCACAGGACCGTTAGATTTCCAGCCGACACAACCAGGGTTGTTCTGGTATGGCATTCACACTGCCGAGATGTTATATGCAGCACTTGGAGAAGGCTGTCATTCCGTTCGTGCCGTCAGTAACGATGCGCAAGAATGGGTAGTTGGCCAGTGGAAGGACGGGCGAATGGGGACGATCCGCGGAAACCGTACAGGTGGCTCTGATTTCTATATCGTATTGCACCGAGAACGGAGCAGTATCGGAATTAACGCACTCGGAGCAAATTACAACACAGGACATCAGCAATTACTGAAGAAATTTATAGCTATGACGCGAGGGGAATCTCCACCGGTACGACCTTCTCTAACACTGGAGTTGATTCGTTTCCTTGAAGCGGCCAACGAAAGTCGGGTAAGCGGTGCTGATGTTCTTCTGTAAAGGAAAGCTCAATCTGAGGGGAGTGTAGTGTATTGATTAGGACAGCCGTAATCGGATGTGGTGGCATGGGAACGGTTCATGCGGATCGTTACAAGTCCATGCCCGAAGCTGAGCTTGTCGCTGTTTGTGACATCGTTGAAAAAACCGCTGAGGTGCTAGGGAATTTAGTAGGCGTCAGCTATTTTACATCCGTACAAGAGATGCTGGAGCAAGTGAAGCCAGAGGTGGTTAGTATTGCTGTGCCGACCTATTTACATGTATCACTGGTACGAATTGCAGCTGACCATGGCGCGCATGTAATCTGTGAGAAGCCGCTCGCACTCACTTCGCAGGAAGCGGAAGAAGCGATTCGCTATTGCAACGAGCGTGGAGTGCGTTTATTTGTGGGCCATGTTGTCCGATTCTTTCCTTCTTACAGACAGCTTGCGGAGGGGATACAACAGCTCGGCAGTGAGCAAGGCGGAATATACCATGCTAAACGGGCGGGTTCGCATCCCGGAAACGTGCAAGCATGGTTTCGAGACCCTCTCCTTAGTGGGGGTGTCATTATGGATTTAATGATTCATGATATTGATTACATCCGTGGAACCTTTGGTGAAGCGCGTGAAGTATATGCGTTCCAGCACCAGTCGGAAGATATAAATTATGCCTCAGCCACTTTCCGTTTTAAGAATGGAACCATTGCCCAGCTTGAAGCATTTTGGGGTTATCCCGGTTCGTTCCATTCCTCTTTTGAATATGCGGATGCGGAAGGCATCATCTCAGACGGGACCGGTGATGGCGAAAGTCTGCATATTCGCAAGTTAATTACGACGGGCACTACATCGGGATTTGTGGAGACGCCTTCGAGTGTGCTGCTGAAGGATCCATATTATGAGGAACTGGAACATTTTCTAGGCTGCCTGACAAGTGGGGGAAAGCCGATAGTAACGGCTCAGGATGCTCTGGAAGCTGTACGCTGGGCTGAAGCTGCTCAGCAATCGGCGATGACCCATCAACCCGTGAAGCTTGAAGTGAAGGGGGATATTTCATGAGCCGTTTGAATATTGGTATGATCAGTTTCGCGCATGCC
Organism: Paenibacillus sp. VTT E-133280; assembly: GCF_002264385.1. NCBI lineage: Bacteria > Bacillati > Bacillota > Bacilli > Caryophanales > Paenibacillaceae > Paenibacillus > Paenibacillus sp. VTT E-133280. Next base: position 30,425 of record NZ_NFUX01000065.1, on the reverse strand, counting down.
CATGCTTTTGACTATTTGACAAGTTTATTGTCCATGTCTGAAGTGACGGTCGGTGGAATTGCTGATGAGGTGCCGGAGCGCACACAGGCGCTCGCAGAACGTCATTCGATTCCCTATTATTCTGACTACAAGGAACTTCTGGCTGATGCGAAGATAGATGCCGTAATTATTTGCTCGGAAAATGTCTATCATGCGGAGCTAACCATCGCTTCGGCCCAAGCGGGCAAACATGTACTATGCGAGAAGCCTCTAGGTCTGTCTGTGGAAGAAATGCAACGGATGATTTCAGTCTGCTCTGAAGAGGGAGTACAGCTTATGACAGCCTTTCCTTGCCGCTACCTGACCCCGGTTGTGCGGGCTAAAGAAGCGCTAGATCGTGGTGATATTGGTGAAATCATTGCTTTTAAAGGAACGAATCGGGGTTCTTTTCCGGGACCCAAATGGTTCGCTGAGGAAGCCCTATCGGGGGGCGGTGCTGTGTTTGATCACACCGTACATGTGATGGATCTGATGAACTGGTTCTCTGGTTCTTCTGTAGAACAGGTGTATGCTTATGCGGATACTTTGTTTGATCCAGAGCGCAAGCGGACCATCGATGATGCTGGAATGGTGCATGTAACTTTTGAGAACGGTGTGTTCGGAGTACTCGATCCGAGCTGGTCACGCAATCCTGGCTTCCCGACTTGGGGAGATGTAACCTTAGAAATCATCGGCACAAAAGGTGTCATTTCCATTGATGCTTTCAACCAAAAAAACAATGTATACGGAAGAGCATCTGGTAAAGGGAGCTGGTCCTTCTGGGGGGATGACATGAATGAACTGATGCTCAAGGCTTTTGTAGAGGCGCTTCGAGCTGGGGTGGAGGTGCCGATCTCGGGATTAGATGGGCTCCGATCTACAGAGGTCGCACTTTCCGCTTATCAATCTGTTCATGCAGGCCAACCGATCCACTTAAATAAATGAGAAACTGTAAGCAGAAAACTTTGATGAGGGTGGTACCGCTATGAAGGATCAGAAATTGTTCGACAGTATGTGTGAGAAGCTCTACGCTGCGGTCATCTCTGATACGTTGGATCAATTGGGCTATCGTAATCAGGTGATGCGTGAAAATATTAACCCGATAGATCCTAAATGGATCGTCGCCGGAAGAGCAAAGACCATTTTGTCTGTGGATATTCATCATTTGCCGGATGATCCTTACACGAAGGAGATTGAGGCGGTAGACAGTGTTAAGCCCGGAGAGATTGTTATCGGTTGTACGAATGAATCACGGCAGAACGGTCTGTGGGGTGAGTTATTGTCTACGGCTTCCAAAATGAGAGGCGGCCGCGGAGCCATTGTAGATGGACTAATCCGTGATACTGCCAAAATTCTGGAACTTGGTTTTCCTGTCTTTGCTACCGGGACCAAACCTGTTGATTCTCAAGGGCGTGGAATTGTTATCGACTATGATATTCCGGTGCTATGCGGTGGCGTAATGGTCCATCCCGGAGATGTAATTTTTGGTGATCGTGATGGTATTGTCGTGATTCCGGGCGCCATCATCGATGAAGTGTTTCAATTGGCTATGGATAAGGTGACTCGCGAGAATCATACACGGGATGAACTGCTCGAAGGATATACCTTGCGGCAGGTCTACGATAAATACGGGGTGCTCTGATCAAGAATTGAGGGAGTGATAAACATGAGGCTGGCTGGCAAAAGAGCGCTGGTCACAGGTGCAGCAAGAGGAATTGGACTGGGAATTGCCCTTCGATTTCTGGAAGAGGGTGCTCAGGTTGTCTTGTTGGACCGTAGGGAAGAGGAGCTTCTTACTGCGCTGGAAACCTTAAAGGCATATGGGGAAAAAGCTGCAGTGGAGGTGTGTGATCTTCGCGATGTGGCACAGCTGGAACAATCCATTGCCCGAGCCTTCGAAAGGTTTGGTGGTATAGATATTGTTGTGAACAACGCCGGCATCGCCTTTCGTGAACACTTTCTCGATATCTCGGCAGAGCACTGGAATGCAGTATTTGATATCAATGTAAAGGCTGTTTTTTTAATTGGTCAGCTTGCGGCAAGGCAAATGATTTCTCAGGGTGGCGGAGGCGTCATTATTAATATGAGCTCCAAAAATGGTCTGGCGGCAAGCTCTGAGCTCGCGCATTACAATGCTTCTAAGGCTGCTGTTATACTGCTAACCGAATCTATGGCAGTGGAGCTGGCGGCTTATGGAATCCGGGTAAACGCAGTAGCCCCGGGATTTGTGGATACACCCCTTGACCGCAAGCTGCGTGAGGCTTCTAAGCTTCCGGCGTGTTCGGAACATACACCGATGAAACGGGCGGGAACCATACGAGAGGCTGCTAATGTATTTCTTTTTCTGGCATCTGATGAAGCCTCCTATGTGACAGGAGAAACCATTCGTGTGGATGGTGGCCATTTGGCTAATGGTAGTGAGCTGTAAATCGAAGAAGGGGTGAATGTTTTGGAAATTACAGAATTTCAGGCAGAATTGATGATTGATGCTCAGGCTGAGCTTGGTGAAGGTCCGCATTGGGATGCTGAATCCAATCAGTTGTATTGGGTCGATATAACGGGTAGGAAGCTTAGAATATACGACCAGAGGACTGGTGGTGAAGTCGTTCGCTCTTTTGAACAAATGGTCAGTGCAGTTATACCTACGACAACAGGAGGAATTCTATTGGCTATGGAAGAAGGGGTCTATCTCTCTCAACCTGAAGGATCTCCGGTCCTGCTGACTTCAATAGAAGCGGATCTTCCACATAACAGAGCAAATGATGCGAAATGCGACCGACAAGGCAGACTGTGGGTAGGAACGATGAGTATGGACGATGAGCCGAAAGCTGGTGGCTTCTATGTCGTGGATTCGGGTGGCTTCACTCGCCAAGTGTTATCTGGCATCGGCTGCTCGAACGGAATGGCTTGGGATTATTCACGCAGCAAGATGTATTACATTGATACACCGACAAGGCAGGTGGATATCTTTGATTACGAAGAAGAATCTGGAAGGATAAGTAACCGAAGATTAGCGTTCCGAATCCCTACAACGACTGGCTATCCGGACGGAATGACCATAGATAGTGAAGGCATGCTTTGGGTCGCCCATTGGGGCGGCGGCTGTGTATCACGATGGAATCCGGAGTCGGGCGAGCAGCTTGGACTCATTCGAGTTCCAGCACCGCTGGTGACCTCGTGTACTTTTGGAGGCAGTGATCTAACGGAACTCTATATTACAACTGCAAGAATAGGGATGCACGAGAAAGAGTTACGTGATTATCCGTTTGCAGGCGGTTTGTTTATGGCTAAGCCGGGGGTGACTGGCTTGTTGCCGGGAAACTTTCAGGCTAAGAAGTAGGAAGAGGAGGTTAAGCGATGCGACTTAAAGATAAGATCGTCATAATAACCGGAGCTGGCTCGGGAATTGGAAAAAGCACGGCTGCTTTATTCGCTTCAGAAGGAGCGACAGTAATCATTGCCGATGTCCATAAGGATACAGGAAAAGCCGCTGTCACTGAAATAGAGGCGACGGGTGGAAATGCGGTGTTCATACCCTGTGATGTAACCGATGCTAGCAGTACTACCGTGATGGCTGATCAAGTCGTTAATACTTTTGGGCGTATCGATGTGCTTTTTAATAATGCAGGAATCAGTGGCGTGGGTGCGGTACATGAGGTTTCAGAGGAAGTATGGGAGAGGGTCATGCGGGTTAATGTGACGGGTGTGTTCTTAACCTGCAAGGCTGTCCTCCCTTATATGATGAAGACCAAGAAGGGTTCTATCATTAATATGTCCTCTGGCATCGCCGAAATCGGAGTCGCAGAGCGGGCTTCTTACAGCGCTTCTAAAGGAGCTGTTCTATCTTTAACGAAAGCGATGCAGGTTGATTATGCACCTTACGGCATTCGTGTAAATGCGCTGCTGCCGGGTACGATTATGACACCGTTTGTAGAAGGTTATTTGAAGACTTCTCTGGATCCAGAGGCTTCGGTTGCGGCCATTAAGCGTAGACAGCTTGGCGGTGAGCTTGGTAAACCTGAGGATGTGGCAAGAGCGGCACTTTTTCTCGCTTCCGATGAATCCGAATTTGTAATGGGTTCGCCGCTATATGTGGATGGTGGCCTTGTCTTCGGCAAAAAAACATAGAGTGAAGGAGAGTTGAATAGATGAAGCTAATGACCTTTTTGCAAAAAGAGAATGATCATATGGGCGTTCTAACCGCCCGTGGTGTGGTGGATATTGAGGCGGCACAGGCTGCATTATCCATTCGGGCCGAAGTTCCAGTAACGGTTAGGCAATTACTTGATGGTGGGGAGGATGCATTTCACCAACTGAGAACTTTTGTCGATGAGCTACCTATCCGAGAAGGGAATCCATCCTGGTTGAAGCAGGAAGAGGAATTGACCTTCGGTCCTTGTGTGACTGATCCAGGCAAAATCATCTGTATCGGTCTCAATTACCGCCGACATGCAGAAGAGACGGGAATGGCCATTCCCGAATTTCCCATTCTGTTCAATAAATTTAACAATACACTAACCGGACATGGCTCTGAGGTTCCACTTCCGAAGACCAGCCACAAGGTGGACTACGAAGCAGAGCTTGGTATTGTCATTGGCCGAACCGCGAAATATGTAGCTGAGGAAGAGGCATTGGATTATGTCCTCGGGTATTGTACAGCTAATGATTTGTCGGCGCGAGATTTACAGATGCGGACGAGTCAATGGCTAGCGGGAAAGTCTTGCGATAAATTTTCACCCATTGGCCCTTACTTAGTCACTACGGATGAAGTAGGCGATCCCAATCAGCTCGATATTCAGTGCACAGTGAATGGTGAACTACGTCAGAACTCCAACACTTCGGACATGATTTTTAATTGCAAACAGATTGTCAGCTATGTATCCCAGTGTATGACGCTTTCGCCGGGGGATATTATCTTGACTGGAACACCAGAAGGCGTAGTGATGGGCTACGCTCCAGAGAATCAGTTCTATTTGCAAGATGGTGATGTGGTCACGGTGCAGATTGAGAAGCTTGGTGCCATTACAAATACGATGGTTAGCGAATAGGAGGGCGTAATGATGATCTTCGATTGTCATACCCATTTGTTTGGACCGGGAATGGTCTCAGGACCTACGGATGAGGCGATCAAACGGGCTTGGGGAACGGATATGAATATCGAAGCAACCCCCGAGCAGCATCGTAATAATTTAGAAGGATTCTCTGGTGCTATTGTACTGGCCATGGCAGCGCATGCAACGGGACTGGTTGTGCCGAATGCTTATGTCGCAGATTACTGTCGCACGGATCCAGATCGGTTATTCGGTTTTGCAAGTGTAGATCCCAATCATCTGGATTGTGTTGCTGAATTTGAGACGGCGATCCGTGAGATGGGATTAAAAGGGTTGAAGCTTGCGCCTATCTATCAGAATTTTTATCCTGATGATCCCAAGCATTATGCCCTCTATGCCAAAGCAGAACAGCTTGATGTACCTATTCTATGGCATCAAGGAACCTCTTTTGTACCGGAGGGTTATCTGGATGCTTCTAGACCAGCGATGCTGGACCCGATTGCTCGAACTTTTCCGAAGCTGAAGATGATTGTAGCGCATATGGGTCATCCCTGGATTGATGAATGTATTTCATTGGTACGCAAGCATCCTAATCTGTATATGGATGTGTCTGCGTTAGGAAGTAGACCTTGGCAATTCTACAATGCACTGGTATCTGCTATGGAATATGGGGTGCAAGACAAACTATTGTTTGGATCAGATTATCCGTTCTTTGGGACGCAGAAGATGCTAGATGCTCTATACCATATCAATGATCTAGTGGAGGGAACGAAGCTTCCGCGAGTATCGGAGGAGTTTATTGAAAACATCATAAATCGTCTAACACCGCAAATTCTTGGTTTTATCTGAAACATTTATGCTTGTTCTATAAGCGAGGTTGTTAAAAGGAGATGGGGTCATGACGGAGTGCTGGGACAGCGAGGAGAGTGTGGCTGAATCAGGCGGTAAGTTGAAGAGTGAGGCTTATTTTCAGGAAAAAGATCTGTGGGGATTTATCCATCGTTCCTTCACTAAGTCTATGGGCTACACCGAAGAAGATCTCCGCAAGCCCGTAATCGGCATTTGCAACACGTTTAGTGAGCTGAATAAATGCCATTCCCATTTTAATGAACTGGTGGATTATGTGAAGCGTGGTGTTTGGCAGGCAGGAGGCGTACCGATGGAATTCCCGACGATTTCGATCGGTGAACCTTATTTGAAGCCAACAACGATGCTGCTGCGTAATTTGATGGCGATGGATACGGAAGAAATGATGAAGGGGCATCCCATTGACGGGGTAGTACTGCTTGGGGGTTGCGATAAAACAGTACCCGCTCAGCTGATGGCAGCCGCTAGCGCCAATATTCCAGCCATTGTGCTGACAGGTGGTCCTATGCTAAATGGCAGATTGGGCGGGCGTAGTCTTGGAGCGTGCACGGATTGTTACGGCTTTACGCTGGAGCATAAAGCCGGAAATATAAGTGACGAAGAGCTGGCTGTTGCAGAGAATGCAATTTGCCGTAGTGACGGTCACTGCATGGTGATGGGCACAGCCAGCACGATGGCCTCGATCGCTGAAGCGATCGGCATGGCGTTACCGGGCTGTGCGGCTATCCCGGCGCCGGACAGCAGACGCAGGCATATGTCTGAGCGAACGGGCAAGCAGATCGTAGAGCTGGTTCGCCAGGGCATTCGTCCCCGCGACATCATGACTGCAGCGGCGATCGAAAATGCGATCACAGTTACGATGGCGAGCGGCGGATCGACGAACGCTATCATCCATCTTATAGCGATCTCCCAGCGGCTGGGGATGAAGCTGCCTTTAGAGACATTTGACCGGATCAGTAGCCAGACCCCGTTTATCTTGAACCTGCGTCCTTCGGGCAAATATCAGATGGAGGAGTATTTCGAGGCAGGTGGTGTACCCGCGCTGATGAAGGAGCTGGAGCCGCTGCTGCATGGGGATTGTTTGACTGTAACTGGCAGAACGGTTACAGAAAATCTGGTTCAGGCGGCAATACTTGACGGAGATGTGATTCGTACCTTGGAGGAGCCGCTGGACAGCCAAGGTGGAATTGCTGTGTTGCGCGGGAATCTGGCACCGGATGGGGCGCTGATCAAGCAAACTGCTGTATCCGCTTATCTCAAAAAGCATATCGGACGCGCTGTAGTGTTCGAGAGCCCGGCCGATCTAAATGAGCGGATCGATGATCCTAATCTGGTCGTGGATGAGAACAGTGTGCTAGTGCTTAAAAACGCAGGTCCGAAGGGTGCTCCAGCGATGCCGGAGATCGGGCAAATCCCGATTCCACAAAAGCTGCTGAAGCAGGGCATACGCGACATGGTCCGCATCTCTGACGCGCGGATTAGCGGTACTTCCTATGGCGCATTGATTGTACATGCGGCGCCGGAAGCTGCTGTCGGTGGTACGCTGGCGCTTGTACAGGATGGCGACGAAATTGAGCTGGATATTTCCGCGAGGCGCTTGGAGCTGAAGGTGTCGGATGCAGAATTGGCACGACGTAGGGTCTCATGGCAAGCACCCAAGCCGCACTATGACAGAGGGTATGGCTTGCTGTTTCATGAGCGTGTGCTTCAGGCGAATCTTGGTTGTGACTTTGACTTTCTTCTCCCTGTTGAGCTTAGAGAAGAGTTGCTGAGCGCGATAGAATCGGTGCACATCAAATAATAGCCGAGACTGAAATAATCTAATGCTTGTAAGATGAAATAGCTGCACTTTATACAACTACAGTTATATCGTAATCGTCTCATTTGGACTTTAACTGCACTTCATACAGTTAAATCTTATCAAATCGCTGCTTGTAGGCTCATTTTGGATTTTTAATTGCAGATAGTACAACTAAATTGCCATCTACGGGAACAGGAGTTGATATAAGTGTACGAAATACACTTATATCGCACGAATTGTACGAATCGCACGTATCGCACGAATTGCACGAATTGCACGGATCGCAAGTGTCGCGCATGTCGCAAATATCTCACGAATCGTACGTATTTGCGACTCCGGAAGCGGCTATCGGAGGAATTGCGACCTTGTGCAGGATGGCGATGAAATTGAGTTGGACTTCCGCGAGGCGCTTAGGGCTGAAGGTGTTGGAAGAGAATGAGGCCAAACGTCGGATTACAAGGCAAGCGCCTAAGCTATACAACGACAAGAGTTAGTATGAGTTTACTAGATTGTCTGACTGAACTGAGCTTGGTTTATTGCTTTGATTGATTTGAATGAGATGATTGCTTTGCTTTGAGTGATTGCATTTTATGCAATAGATTCCGCTCAAGAGAGGCTGGATTTTGATTCTATTGCACTTTGTGCAATGAAATTTCAGATAATCACCACTAAACGAGCTTATAGCAGGAATCTGGTGTATGAAGTGCAATAGATTCTTTTTTTAGCAATGAATTTGGAAATTCTATTGTACATTCTGCAACCAGAGAGTTAGTTTTCGATTGTAGCAAGCTGGTTTGCGAATGTAGTTAGTTTTCGATTGTAGTTAGCTTGGTTTCCGATCACAGCAAGCTAGCTTCTAATCTCAGATAGCCGGCTTTCAATTATAACTAGCATCGTGTCCGATTACACCAAGCTATGAGGTCTTTTGTGGTAAAAGCAACAAACTTGAGTCAATGGAGAGGAGAGTTCAATGATGCGAACCGTTCAAGAGTTGGAGAAGCGCTTGGCAAGTCCATCGGCAGCACTGATTGAGGAACTGAGCCAGCTTGATGGGGATATTATGCTGCTAGGCGTGGGGGGCAAGATGGGCCCCAGTCTCGCAAGGCTAGCGGTGAATGCAATTCGCCAAGCGGGGCTAGACAAGAAAGTTATCGGCGTTTCCCGCTTCTCGAATAAGGAGCTGAGTCGAGAGCTTGAAGAGACCGGGGTCGAGATTATCTCCACCGATTTGTCTGACGATAAGGCGCTGCAGGCACTCCCTGAAACTCAAAATATTCTCTATATGGCCGGGAATAAATTTGGCACGACAGGGAATGAGCATTTTACTTGGATGATGAATGCCTATCTGCCGGGACGCGTAGCGGAAAGATTCCCTAATTCACGAATGGTTGTATTCTCGACAGGCAACGTGTACCCTTTTACTCCGGTCAACCAAGGAGGCGCAACGGAAAGAACTTCTCCGAACGCGAACGGTGAGTATGGGCAATCTTGTCTGGGGCGTGAGCGTATTTTTGAACATTTCTCTCATAAAAATGGAACGCCGATGTTCATTTATCGGCTGAATTACGCCATTGATCTGCGGTATGGTGTGTTGCAGGAGCTGGCTCGGTCGGTGAAGGAAGGTATTCCCATTGATATCACAATGGGTCATGCCAATGTGATCTGGCAAGGGGATGCGAATGAAATCGCATTGCGAGCACTGCTACGTTGCAGTTCGCCGCCTAATGTCATGAACATTACCGGGCCTGAGACATTGTCCCTGCGCTGGGCAGCGAATGAATTCGGTCGAAAGTTGGGGGTTGAGCCGATCTTTACAGGAGAAGAAGCATCAACTGCGCTCCTAAGTAACGCGGCAAAAGCCGCCGCCACCTTCGGCTACCCGAAGGTATCGCTGGCCGAAATGATCGACTGGATTGGCGATTGGGTAGGACAAGGCGGAGAAACCTGGAATAAACCGACGCATTTTCAGGAGCGGGAGGGCAAATATTAATGACACTGACAAGAGTACCTTTGACTTCGGAATTACATGCCGCGCTTCATGATGGGTTGGCTATTCCCGCGCATCCGCTCGCCTTAACTAAAGAACGTAAGTTAGATGAACGACGCCAGCGGGCACTTACACGCTATTATCTTGCTTCCGGAGCTGGAGGGATCGCGGTTGCAGTACATTCCACTCAATTCGAGATCAGGAATCCAGAAGTAGGGCTGCTGGAACCTGTGTTACGTCTAGCTGCGGAAGAGGTGGAACTTGCCCTGCTAAATCGGCCATTCATGAAAGTAGCCGGTATATGCGGTGGGACGGAGCAGGCTGTTCTTGAAGCGCGCCTTGCTGCAAGTTTTGGTTACGAAGCAGGACTGCTTAGCATGGGGGGCCTGCAAGACTTAAACGAGGACGAATTATTGGAACGAACACGCAGAGTGGCGGATTTGATTCCGGTATTTGGTTTCTACCTTCAGCCATCGGTGGGAGGACGGATTTTAAGCTTTGATTTTTGGAAGGCATTCGCTGAAATTGAAGGCGTAATCGCCATCAAAATGGCACCGTTTAATCGTTATCAGACGCTGGATGTAGTCAGAGCCGTGCTTGAATCCAGCCGCCGTGAAGAAATTGCTCTTTACACAGGAAATGACGATAATATTATCAGCGATCTGCTCACGACCTTCCGATTTATGGTGAACGGCAAGCCCGTTGAGAAAAAAATAGTCGGCGGTCTACTCGGTCACTGGGCAGTTTGGACGAGCAAAGCAGTACAGCTGTTTAATGAGATTAAAAAGGTTAGAAGTGAACCCTCGTTGGCAACCAATTGGTTGACGCTTGGGGCTGAAGTGACGGATAGCAATGCGGCGATATTTGATCCCGCGCATCATTTTCATGGCTGTATCCCGGGTATTCATGAGGTGCTTCGCCAACAAGGATTGCTTGAAGGCTTATGGTGTCTAAATTCGGAGGAACGATTATCTCCGGGGCAATTGGAGGAAATCAACAGAGTGCGCAGAGACTATCCCCATCTGGTGGATGATGGATTCGTGGCATCGCATTTGGATGAGTGGCTGCAATAACATGAAGTTGTATAAGAGTTAAAGAGGGCGCACTTTCGACAAGTGCGTTCTTTCTTATCCAGAGTGCGATATCCTCCGCCTCATGATACAATAAGGGACAAGTTTATAAGGATGAGGTGACTTTAATTGAAGTATGATTTCGATCGCGTAATTGACCGCCGTAATACACGTTCTTACAAGTGGGACCAGTCCGAGAAGTTGTTTGGTGAGAAGGATATAATGCCACTTTGGGTGGCAGACATGGATTTTGAAAGTCCTCCTGCAGTGAAGGAAGCGATTCTGCGCCGCGCAGAACAAGGGGTTTACGGATACAGTGTACCTAGTGACTCTTATAAAGAAGCTATCACCTCGTGGTTCAGAAGACGGCATGATTGGGAAATTAAACCGGAATGGATTTCGGATTCTCCAGGAATCGTAACCTCCTTAAGTTTTTCTGTAGAGCTGTTTACTGAGCCAGGGGACGAGGTTATTTTACAGTCGCCAGTCTATTATCCCTTCTATGATGTCATCCAAATGAATGATCGCAAGGTCGCCAAGAATCCGCTTGTTATTCGTAATGGACGCTTCGAGATGGATTATGAGCAATTGGAAGGGCTGATGCAAGGTGGAGCCAAGCTGCTGCTTTTATGCAGTCCGCATAATCCGGGTGGTAGAGTATGGGAAAGAGAAGAGCTGCTGAAGCTTGGTGAGCTCTGTCTGCGTTATGGAGTGACCGTAATCTCTGATGAGATTCATTGTGATTTGGCGCTTCCAGGTTATGAGCATATCCCTTTTGCATCCTTATCTGAGGAAATTGCGAATATTACACTGACCACACTTGCTGCGACCAAAACCTTCAATCTACCGGGGTTACAATCTTCTTTTATCGTGTCTTCCAATCCGGAATTAAAGCTTAAATTTGATCGAAAAATGAAAGCCTTGAGTTTACATATGGCTAGCTTCTTCGCCCAAGGTGCAGTAGAAGCTGCTTATAATGATGGTGAAGAATGGTTGGATGAGCTTTTAGAGTACGTGTCAGGCAATGTGGACTATGCGATTAGCTATCTGTCAGAGCATTTGCCACAGGTCCAAGTGATGCATCCGCAAGGCACATACCTCCTATGGGTTGACTGCCGCGGTCTGAATCTGGATATTGATGGACTTAAACAGCTAATGTACAAAGAGGCTAAAGTTGCTTTTAATGAAGGCTCTGTCTTTGGAACTGAGGGACAAGGTCATCTGCGGATCAATCTAGCTTGTCCTAGATCTACTCTAGTTGAAGCGTTAGAACGCTTTTGCCAGGCAGCTGTAGCTTATACTGCGAAATAAAAGGTATTCCTGAAGCTTGATGATTCCTTCTAAGGGGATCGTCGAGCTTCTTTATTTTGCAAAAAGGTAAAAAGAATAATAAAATGGAGTCCATTACGTCAAGCAGGAGGACTTCAAATGAAATGGGTAGCTCAGCTTCCGTACTATAAGATACAGCGAGAAATTAAGGATGGAGAACAACGAAGTATTACATGCAATCGCTTTATGTATTTGTACAAAGATAGAGTTGTGACTCGTCATCGTGAATTTCCAATAAAAGATATTTTAGATATGTCCTATCGCTCAATGGGAGGTTCAGAGGGGATGTTCTATCTGTACACGAGTAAAGGTGTATATACTTATTTGGTAGAGTGTGATCCTGAAAGCTTTATTCATACTTTTAAAAAACAGCAAAGGAATAAAATTGAGCGTACTGGTAGGCCGTGATATGATAATCCATACGACATTACAGGGTGGGAGAGAAAATAAATGAGCAAAACACGAATTATTATTGATGCAGACACAGGTATTGATGACGCACTGGCAATTCTATATGCCTTACGTGCTCCAAATGTCATTGTAGAAGGAATTACAACCGTTTTTGGGAATATTGATGTCGAAAAGGCGGCGGACAATTCTCTGCGACTGATTGAGCTTGCTAAGCCTGGGTATGAGATTCCTGTAGCCATCGGAGCATCCAAGGCACTCGTTCGTGAGCACTCAGGCTACGCCACTCATGTGCATGGTGAGAACGGTATTGGTAATGTGGAAATTGCTCCATCCAGCCAGCGTCCCATTAGCGAGACTGCGTCTGAGTTTATTGTTCGGATGGCTAATGAGAATCCCGGAGAAATTGTATTAGTTACACTGGCACATCTAACCAATCTTTCGATGGCGCTTGATTTGGACCCTGGTATTAGGAATACTTTGAAAAAAGTAGTGGTGATGGGCGGTGCGATCTTTAATCCCGGCAATAGAACACCGGTTGCAGAAGCGAATATTGCTGGAGATCCGGAAGCTGCTGATCATGTATTTACATCTGGACTTCCCGTTCTGATGGTGGGTTTAGACGTTACGCTTAAGACGCGGATTACCCAAGAGCATATCGATTTATTAAACCGTTTTGGACGTGAAGAGAATAAAGCGATCATTTCGTTTATGGAACAATCGCTCACTCATTATTTTAACTTCTATCGTGAAGCGAACTTTTTGATTAACAGTGCACCGCTGCATGATCCACTCGCGCTTATGGTTGCGCTGCAACCAGATCTAGTAACCTATAAAGAAATGAATGTTCGTGTGGAGCACAAAGGTGAGTTTACATCTGGAATGGTCGTAGCGGATTTGCGGGCTCAGCCAAAAGTGGGTAAGCCCATACAAGTTGCTGTGGATGTAGATGTTGAACGAGCGGTGGGTACCTTTTTGAGTGTGTTTATGTAATTTTGTCGACCTCTACTAATATGAAAAATAATTTCGAAGCTCATAAATGACAATCTATTAATTTTACAATTGGATAATCTTTGGTAAAATGGTAGAAGACATATAAAGAGTTTAAGAGATTACACTTCATATTATGGAAGATGGGAGACTTAACAGTCATGAACAAACGGATTGGTAAATTGGTCTTATGTCTGGCGATATCGCTAGGTGGCACCACGGCATTACTCCAAAATACTACACAAGCAGCACCAGCAGGTGGAGTTAGTATTGTGCTGGACGGTTATGCACTACCATTTCCAGTAGAACCTGTTGTGATGAACGGAACCACGATGGTTCCATTCCGGGCGATCTCTGAAGCGCTGGGGATCAACGTAGAGTGGAATCAAGCGCTTAAGAAAATTACCGCGACCAAGACGGATACAGCGGGTACTAAAGTGGTAACGTTGACCCTTGGCAGCAAAAATGCAGGCGTAAACGGCGAAGTTGTGAAGCTAGGGGTTGCCCCGCAAACGATCCGCAATAACACGATGATTCCGCTTAGCTTCTTCGGCCAGCAGTTTGGTGCGGGGGTAGCTTGGGATCAAGCGACGAAGACGGTATCCATCACTTCACCCAAGACGGATATGTACAAGCTGGGCTTCTATGCGCTTAGCTCATACAGCGAAATTTCCTTGCTTCCTAGCTTTGATGCTGTAGCTTTTGGTTGGAGCGGGATTGATAAAAGCGGACAATTCACCACGACAGGTACTGACTTTAGATGGCCTCAAGCGGCTGGGGATGTAACTCCAGAGTCTATTATCTCAAATGCAGCAGCAGGGGGCACAGCGCCTTATCTGATGGTCTTTTCTGGTGATACTGCATCCGAGCTGACGAAGAACCTGGAAGATAAAGTGCTTCAAGAGCAGACGATTACAGGAATCGTTGATCTGGCTACACAAAAGGGATTCCAAGGCATCACGCTGGATCTTGAGGGATTGGGTCTCACAGGAGATAAAGCTAAGGTTCAAGCAGATTATAATGCGTTTGTGAAGAATCTGTCTCAAAAAGCACATGCAGCAGGTCTTAAGCTCACGGTTATCCTTCATCCATTAAACAGCTCTTATAAAGGTTATGATTACAAGACGCTAGGCAGCCTCGCAGACGATTTGGTCATTATGGCTTATGATTATTTGCAGGAGAAAAAAATGCCAGAGCCGATGAGTTTAGTTGATGAAGGTATCCGGCTTGCGCTTCAGCAAGTGAGTAAGGATAAGCTGATTCTCGGTATTTCCGTTTATAGTGAGAATGAAACTTCAGTAAATTCCAAGGTTGGACTTGCCAAACGTTATGGTCTTAAAGGAATTGCAATCTGGCGTGTGGGCTTGATTGGACAGCCTGTCTGGAATGAGATGGGTAAGTCGGTGGAATTATAGGCGGGATTATGATACGTTATCAAAAGAAAAGGGCTGCCATTTGGCAGCCTTTTTTTCTTAAAAGGAAAAATATTATATGCTTACGCATTAAATTATCCTTATCTTTCTCACATAAAGCTAGTATGGAATAGATCTATTAAAGTATAGGGAAATCCTCCCTATAAATTCTGCATTTTAGGGTTGTACAGGTGGAATATAGGGAATTTCTCCCTATATTTCAGCGGATATCATCGTTTTTTAGAAAATTCCCCGTATTATAGGGAGAAATTCCGCATAAATGGGTAATTTTGAAGAAATCATCCTGAAAATAGGGGGTTTTTCCCTATAAATCTCCCTTGCCATCTTCCATCACAATTTCATTTACTGGGTGCAGGAGGTAGGGGAGTTTGGGATATGAAATCTAAAATGGATCGGAATTTATAAATTTTACGGCATAAATGATCTTTCTCTTACGAAGGGCGATATGCCTATTCATACGTACCATTCTCGATGGACTCGATAGTAGTGAATATCCGCGAGTAGGCATCTTTAATGTTGGGTTCATTTATTTTGTCGTTGTAAAGCCCATCTTCCCAAGATCTATATTTTTCACCATTATGAAAATATCCTGTGGCATACATATTATTATTAAAGTCTTTTAAAGAAGAGTGCTCATACGATACGTCTTCAAGAACAAATGGCATAAATGACTTGGTAGACTGTATAAAGAAAAAAGGAATCCCTGCATGAGTATATACTTTAACATACTTATTGTCGTCCGCTTCTTGCAGATGCTCCTTCATAATAACTACAGCATCATAATCAGATGAAAGTTCATCGTAATCTTCTAACTCCTCAAAAGAAATACTTGTGAAGTGGATATGTTCTTCTCTTATTTTAGGGACCTCGCCAACAACACCTATAAATAAGCTTTTCCCTGAGTACAGCGGTGTATCAACAGTATCAGCATTAGATGTACAGCCTGTAGCAAATATGAATATTAGGATAATGAGTGCGTTTAGGATGATTTTCCTCATCTTTTGGCTCCTTTCAAGAGTTCTGCATGAGTTGTGTTTACTTACAATAAAGCATTATACTGGAAATTAATGGTTCAGACCAGTAAATGAGTCATGGACTTCGAAAGAAGCCTGATTCAGAGGAGGGTTATGTTGCGGTTGTTTTTGTCCTCATTATATTTGGAGTAGCCTTGTTTTTACCCCGTCAGATTAGGAAGTCTGGTTTAATTATAGTATCTTCAATAACTGTACTTCTGCTATTATCCTTCGCTATTCGCCCCTACTGGATTGATTATCAAGTATCCCGAAAAACAGAACAGCTCAATCACTAAATCCTTATCATTTACAAGTTAGATTTAAAAACGAAGAAGGTTGGATTTATGTTTATTCAGTCGTAAATGAGAAGAAAATTCACCAGAGTGTGTGGATACCATCAGGTGGCAACTCTTTCGAAGAAGGAAAGCATTACGAAAAATGAGATCAGCTAAGTAGTGATGAAGGGAAGTTTGGAACTGTAGAAGCGATAGCGACCGCCCGAAAGCTTTCCGTAGGAAAGCTCACTTCGTAAGCATGGGCTGTCTCCGGAAGTCTAAACATTCCGGAGTTACGACTGAAGCTGCTGACCTGGATTTCTCAAACACACTTCGACTGTTATAAACCTCACATTAACCTAATCCATAAACCTTTATAATCTCTAAGATTGAGCCCTTGAATCAAATCATTATTTTTCAGGAGGACTTTAGAGTATGAGATATAAAGCATTGGAATTAGACAAACCGCTTACTTATGAGCTGGAAGGCTTAGAAATAGGAGTTACCTCGAACTGTAATTTCCGCTGCGATTATTGTTGTGCGTATAATAGAAATGATGGACAAAGCATCAATTCTAAAGAGGTTATCCGAATTCTTGAAGAGCTTCCTGATCTGAAAAGAGTACGCTTGTCAGGTGGCGAGGTCACATTAAAGTTCGATGACTGTGTGGAGATTGTAAACTACTGCTCATCCAGAGGGATTCAGACACAGCTGAATTCGAACGGCAGTCTTTTAAATGCTGAAAGGATTGATCAATTGGTCGCGGCAGGATTAACGACGATACATATTTCATTCAATTTTACTACTGCGGACGCCTTCTCTCGTTATTATAATATTCATCCAAGCATCTATGAGAAAATTAGAGAGAACATTACTATGTTCGCGGCATCTAGTGTAGATACGGTGCTGGAGACGCTGTTGTTCAGCGAAACTCAGGATAACATGAAGGAAATCAGCGATCATGTCTACGCGATGGGTGTTAGAACACATGAGATTCAGAACAGTATTATCATGGATCATACAGGCTGGAAGTCTATAGCTGCCCGCGAACAATTAAAGAATGCTGTGAGTGAACTGATCGCTATGAAGAAAGAGGATACGATCTTGTATTTCACTTGCATGGACCGTTTTATGGATATGCTTGGGTTCGAGGAGCAACAGGGCGTTTATTTTCCACATTGCATAGAGGGCAAGAAACAGCTTCATCTACATGGAAATGGGGACATCCTGATCTCTGAATTATGTCATCCCGTTATTATTGGCAACATTTTTCAGGGAACCTCACTGAAGGACTTATACAGTAACATGCCAGCGCCTTTGGCTCAGTTTCTGGATAAACTGCCATGTCCAGCACTGGATGCATTGTTTCCGCAAGGGGTTTAAGTCGTAAAGCATTTCTATAAAATTACTACTTGGAGCTAATTTAAAGAATTGGTTCCTTTTTTGTGTAGTAGATTAATGGAAAGTCCTGTATGATTTCTGTAAGCTTATAGAGACTGCTACAACATAAATTTGCGGATAAGGAATGTATGACATCCATACATAAGGTGTGCGAAACATGCTTACGAATATAAAAAATGGACTCATCAAATCCAATGTTGTACTCGAAAAAATCATGCCATTATTAACCCCTACTGCCATCGTCGTTGGCGTACTTAATGAAAGCAGACTGCTACCATTCACAGGTCTCGTCCCTTGGATATTCGCTTTTATGACATTGATCGGAAGCTTGAAATCCAATCTCAAAGATCTGCTGGGCGTACTGCTGAAACCACAGAAGCTGATCGTGTTGATGATTATTCTTCATATCGTGATGCCGCTCATTGGCTGGCTCGTTGCAAGTGCTGTTTTTCCGGGAGATCCTTACACAGTGACTGGATTTGTACTGTTGTTTGCGATCCCAACGGGTGTCGTTAGCTTGGTGTGGGTATCCATATACGGCGGGAATATTGCATTAACTTTGGCAATTATTCTGATCGATACGCTCTTGTCACCGATTGTCGTTCCGGGTACCTTGTATTTGCTCATGGGAGCAAGTGTGGAGATTCAACTTGGGGAAATGATGAAAGGGCTCCTATGGATGGTTGTCATTCCTTCAGTGGTCGGGATGCTTCTGAATCAATGGACAAAAGGTAAGGTGAATACGGTATGTGGACCTCCGCTTTCCCCATTTGTAAAGATTGGGTTGTTCATGGTCGTTTCTATTAATGGTGCCAGCATTGCCCGTTATCTGAAACACCCGGATAGTAAATTGGCAATTATTATTGGCGTAACCTTCTTAACCGTGGTTCTTGGATATGTAATCGGAGCATTAGTATCACACCGTTTCCGTTTTAGCTATGAAGATTCTGTGGCTGTGCAATTTAATTCCGGCATGCGTAATTTAAGCGCGGGAGCTGTGCTCGCAGTAAAATATTTCCCTCCGGCTGTCGCGCTCCCCGTAATTTCAGGAATGTTATTTCAGCAAATTCTCGCTGCGATGTCTGGTCTATTTTTACGTAGCAAAACTAAACACCCCTTAACAGATGGTGCAATCACGCAAGTTACCCCGGCGTCCCAGTCAGAACCGCCTATTTCATCATAGAGTTAAAACAGGTCTTAATAACTAGTATGAAGAAGGCGACCAAACTAGTAGAACTAGTTTTTCCTGCATTTATATGCAAAAATTCGACATTTTTTGATATTTTCCGTATTTTCGCTTCATCAATATTCACTAATTTATCGTCATATCCGATAGTAGTTGTATTATTTACAATTGCATTGTTCGCTAATGAACAGTAGTCGGAAGGATGAGGAAAAATGAAGATTCGTCTTAAACTATCACTTATGATGATAGGTGTGACCCTATTATGTATTGCTGTAATGGGGGTTTTTACATATTTAAGGTCAACTCAGGCAATTGTGAGCCTTACTGAGAATTCTATGAAGCAGGTCAATACGAATAAAGCTCAGACCATATCGTCTATGATTTCGAAGGAGCAGAGAAGTATTGAGCTTATTGCCGGAAGGTCGGAAATTGTCGAATTATTACTCCAAGCAGGGAATGGTGGAGTCGCCAAGGGGAGTGAGCTACAGAATGAGGTGAATATCAGCCTTCAGGGAATTGTGAAGGATGCTGGGAACCTTGAACATGCTTTTGTCAGTGATATGAAAGGCATCGCTGTGGCTGATAGTGACATTAAGCTTATAGGTACGGATTTTAGTGAAAGAAATTATACAAAAAAAGTTATGGATACCGCGGCGCCGGTCATTAGCGAAACGCTAAAATCAAAATCTACTGGGGCTTATGTGGTGGCTTTTGTGCATCCGGTTAAGAGTAACGGGAAGATGATTGGATATGTTGCTTCAGCGGTTTCTGCAGATAGTATGATTAAGTATTTAGCAGATGCAAAAGTAGTAAATACAACGACTTCGTATGCTTATCTTCTCGATGAGAATGGGAATACACTATACCATCCGGATAAGAAGCAAGTAGGACAGCCTGTTGCCAATGATCAGATCATGGCTGTGGTGAAGCGTGTGAAATCTGGTGAAAAAGTAGAAGATAGCCTACTTAGCTATACATATAATGATGTGGATAAAAAATCAGCCTACACCGTTATGCCTGAGACCCACTGGTTGCTTGGGCTAACCGCAAATTTAGATGAAATTGTAAAACCAGTGAACGAGATGAGAAGCTTTAATCTGTTGCTGGGTGCTGGAAGTTTGATTATTGCATTGTTGATTGCTTTATATTTTGCCCAAAAAATCTCTTCACCGATTACTAAACTGACAGATTTGATAAATAGAACGGCAGAGCTGAATTTGACGTATGACTCCCAGTACGAGTATCTGACGAAAAACAAAGATGAAACAGGTACGATAGCCATTGCGATGCTCCGAACACGGGTTATTCTTCGTGATATGGCGAGTAGTCTAATCACGATCTCGACCAAGGTGCTTGATAATGCGGAGACTCTTGAAAAGCTGTCTATAGATGTGCGGGAGAATGCTCATGACAATTCGGCAACAACACAGCAGCTTTCGGCAGGGATGGAAGAGACAGCAGCTTCAACACAAGAGATGACGGCAGCGATTACTGAAATTGATGTTAATGTATCCGAGATCTCCATTAATGTAAAGGAAGGCGCGGAAGTTTCCAAACAGATCAGTGAGCGGGCGATGGAGTTACAAGATGAGGCGTTAGAGTCTACGGATAATGCGAAGCGAGTGTATGAATCTGTTCGTATCGATATGGAAAAAGCAATTGAACAGTCGAATGCGATCTCGGAGATTAATGTACTGGCGGATACGATTCTATCGATTACTAGTCAGACTAATCTGCTTGCTTTGAATGCAGCGATTGAAGCGGCTAGAGCAGGTGAGGCGGGTAGAGGTTTTGCTGTTGTAGCTGGTGAAATCCGCAAGTTGGCTGAGAAATCGTCAGAGACTGCGGCTGGGATTCAAGGGGTCGTTTCAGGTGTATATGCTTCTGTTGAACTAATGAAGGAAAATTCAGAGGCGTTACTTGCTTTTATTGACCAGAATGTTCTTGGAGATTATGAGCGGTTAACGGAGGTAAGTCAGCAATATAACAGAGATGCTACTACAGTGAATTTGCTGATGAATCAATTCGAGACCGCGGCCGATCATCTAAGTATGGCGGTATCTAGTATTTCTATAGCGGTCAATGAAGTGGCTGCTACAGTAAATGAGGGGGCTATTGGGATTCAGGATATTGCGGTGAAGACGGCTGATATCGTTGAGAAGACATTTCATGAAGTTACGGTGGCTGACGAGAATACCCAAAGTGCCAAGGAGCTACAGGCGCTGGTAGATCGGTTTAAGATCTAAGAAGGATTAAGGGAATCTTTATCCGTCATTCATAAAATATTAAGCTTGCAAGGTTATAGTACATATATAACCTCCCTTAAATATAAACTTTACCCCGCCGGCCGTCGGCGGGGTCTTTTTTTATGAGATCTTTTTAAAGTGAATACCAGCTTAGCCAGTGATGAGGTAAATAGCTTCATCCAGCGGAACGATAACCTCTGTTTGTTCCGCCATATCCTTCAAACGCACCTTATCATCACTTGCTTCGCTTTCGCCGATCAGTATTACGTAACGGATGTTTTTGGATGAGGCTGTGGCGAGTTGCTTTTTTAATTTTCTTTTACCAGATGCGAGAGTGGTTCTTATAGAACAAGCACGCAGCTCAGCCGCTGCAATCAAAGCTTGTGGTAGTGTCTCACCAATGGGAATGACCATAACATTAGCTGCACTATTTTCTTGGGTAGGTCGTTCTGCCAGGAGCGCCATGATTGACTCCATACCAAAAGACAACCCAACCGTAGGATATTCAATATCCTCTCTGCCCACTAGCTGTCCGATAATCGCGTCATATCTGCCTCCACCACCCAAGCTTGAGGGAAAGGAACCCGATGCATCAAAGATCTCGTAAACTGTTCCTGTGTAGAATGAAAGACCTCGTGATAAGAAAGGATCGAAGCGGCAAGTATCTTGTAGTCCAATGTTGTGGATTAGATTTTGTAGGACGAGAACCTCTGACGCACCCGGTTGTGTTGTAAGATTGTATTTGTCGCATAACTGCTCAAAGCTTGGATTGTCCATTTCGATAAGCGCAAGAATCGCTGCGATGGTTGCAGATTCTAGCCCCTTGCCAATTAACTCGTTCTCCACTCCATTAATGTTGATTTTCTCAAGTTTATCAAGGGTGAGCATAACGGAAAGTTGCGCTTCTGCAGGTACGCCGATGGATGCTAGAATCTCACCGAGAAAACGTCGATTGTTCCATTTTAGGATGATAGGAATGTCCAGCTTGCGGAAAGCTTCGGTAGCCAGTTGCATTAGCTCAGCTTCAGCCTCAGGGCCGGAAATGCCGACCACATCGACATCACATTGTAGGAATTCACGCAGACGCCCGCGTTTTACGGGTCCATCTCGGAACACTTTTCCGATCTCATACCTTTTGAAGGGGAACTCTATCCCTGGATTTAATGCGATCACTTTAGCAAAAGGAATCGTCAGATCATAGCGTAACCCTAGCTTGCGGTTGCCTTGATCCGAGAGTTGGTACATTTCCTTGAGAATTTCATCTCCACCTGCATATTTCGAGGTTAATAATTCCAGTTCGTTTAATAATGTGGTGTCCATAGATTCAAAATCATAGAGTTCGAACAAATCCTGCAGCGTTTTTTGAATGTTCTTTCTGAGCGCTTGCTCTTTACCGAAGTAGTCATAAGTTCCTTTAATGTTTTGCATCATTAGTAGCTCCTTTGAATTGGCATAGTTTAGAAAATAAAAAACGCGCAGGACCTCTTGGTCCTGCGCGTATCTATGCCGCAGGGAGGCCAACGCGAGTAGCGTTAGCCTCCCTGAAAAAATTCAGGAATGCTAACGCTGTTTGTGATAATAATGAAGTTGATTCAGCATGATTGTATTTGTATTCACCAGAACCAATTCCCTTCGAAAATTTGATACTGCCGATTATAGCGGATCATTCCGAGTCATGCAAGTAAGAATTTATATTAGGTTCGATTTCTAGTGGGCGAATGGATAAGTTATCAGCTATAATAAGGCTTCGATATTCCTTACGGAAAGGGAGTTTTTCTACGATGGATAAATCTTTAATTATAGCTCGGACCGAAGATTTTGTTAAAGAACAACTGGGACAAGATACTACGGGTCATGACTGGTGGCATTCCGACAGAGTGCGCAACACCGCCGCTGAAATTGCCAAGATCGAGAGCGCAGATGTATTTGTCTGCACGATGGCCGCCTTGCTGCATGATGTTGCTGACGAGAAGCTTAATCCGTCTAAAGAAGAAGGTTTGCATAAAGTACGTACTTGGCTTTCTTCATCTCTTACAAATGAGGAACAAATTAATCATATTATGATGATTATTGAGACGATGTCCTTTAGCGGTGGCGGGGGAGAACCGATGCAGACTCTTGAAGGCCAAGTCGTCCAAGATGCCGATCGACTTGATGCACTTGGGGCCATTGGGATTGCCAGAACCTTTATTTTCTCAGGGGCGAAAGGTCGTCCGGCTTATGATCCGGAAGTGTCTCCAAGAGATAAATCGCTTCAAAAGGAGTACAGGGATTACAGCAAAGGAACAGCTATCAATCATTTTTATGAAAAGTTATTAAAATTAAAATTCCTGATGAATACAACCTATGGACGCAAGTTAGCAGAAGAACGGCATGATTTTATGCTTAATTATCTGGACCAGTTCTATAAGGAATGGAATCAAGGGAGCCAATAGCTGTTATAATGATAAGTATGCACAAGATGAAGGATCGCGGAGTTTCCGCTTTAACCAGAACAATCGGCATAGAAGAGGTTGAACGATGAGTGAATTGCAATTTAGAGATTATGAGTTAAACGAAGACATTATTAAAGCGCTGGATGTTCTGAAATATGAGACGCCAACAGAAGTTCAAAGTAAAGTGATCCCTGTAGCTCTTCAGCAAAAGGATCTGATCGTTAAATCGCAAACGGGTAGTGGAAAGACGGCAGCTTACGGAATCCCGGTCTGTGATTTGGTGGATTGGGTGGAGAATAAGCCGCAGGCTTTGATTCTAACGCCTACTCGGGAGCTTGCCATGCAAGTGAAAGAGGATATCACCAACATTGGACGATTTAAACGGGTTAAGGCTGTGGCTCTTTTCGGTAAGCAGCCCTTTGCTCCACAAAAAATTGAGCTTACTCAAAAAACACATGTTGTCGTAGGTACGCCTGGACGTGTGTTCGACCATATTGAAAGAGGTACGCTTCCGCTAAATCGGATCCAGTATTTGATCATCGATGAAGCAGACGAAATGCTGAGCATGGGGTTCATTGAGCAGATCGAAAAGATCATTAAGCAGCTGCCAAAAGAACGAGTGACTTGTGTTTTCTCCGCTACATTACCGGAAGTGATTAAGAATTTGTGCCGGAAATATATGAGCGATCCGGTGGAAATTGAGATACAAGCAAGTGGAATTACAACCGCTACAATTGAGCATGCATTGATCGAAGTGAGACAAGCTGCCAAGTTCTCGCTACTGAGCGATATTATTACGGTGGAGAATCCGGACAGCTGTATTATCTTTTGCCGCACACAAGAACAGGTGAATGCGGTATTTAGAGGGCTGGCTGATCTGGAATATCCCTGTGATAAGATCCACGGGGGAATGGAGCAGGACGAGCGCTTTGAGGTCATGAACGCTTTTAAAAGAGGGCAGTTCCGTTATCTAATCGCTACAGATGTGGCGGCTAGAGGGATTGATATCGAGAACATCACCCACGTGATTAATTACGATATTCCGCTGGAAAAAGAAAGCTATGTACATCGTACAGGCAGAACCGCTCGTGCAGGTAAGACGGGTAAAGCGATCACTTTTGTCACTCCAAATGAGCAAAAGTGGGTGAAGGACATTGAAGGCTATATAGGCTTCAGCATCCCAACTATGAAAGCACCTTCAGATGATGCCGTTGCTTACGCGAAGGAAGCGTTTGAGCAGAAGATTAACAAGCAGCCTGTCCGCAAGAAGGACAAAAGCGAAAGCTTGAACAAAGAGATCATGAAGCTGTACTTCAACGGCGGCAAGAAAAAGAAGCTAAGAGCCGTGGACTTTGTAGGAACTATCGCGAAGCTTGAGGGGATGTCCGCCGAAGATATCGGCATTATCTCGATTCAGGACAATGTGACATATGTGGATATTTTGAACGGTAAGGGTGCTATGGTTCTGCAAGCGATGAGAGAGACGACCGTAAAGGGCAAGCAGCTTAAAGTGCATATTGCGAAGAAATAAACGGTGGATTGCGGTCTATCGCTGATCATATCACATATGCCGCCTTTGATGCGGTTTATACTAAGAGGGAGTCGTGTTTATTACACGGCTCCTTCTTTTTTTAAAAAGATTTAAAATAGAGGATTAATCTATCGGTAATCAGAACTGTTATTAAATAAAGAGGTGGTAGAGTGAAAGGTGAATTTAAGAACACTAGGATTAAAGCAATTCTGCAAGTTCTATTTGTTGTTTTTTTGCATTTTATAAGCTGAAAACTGAAGATTGGGATGAAGAAATAGTAAGGCAGATGTTCTTAATGTATTCAGCATCAATATTTCTTACATATATGTCTTGCATGATGGCTTTAAAGACGAGGAAGCTAAGGTACAATATTACATGGTTAGTTATCAGTACTTTACCCAGCTTGAGAATTCTATTTTAATATTTTTAATGTTAATAATGATATTATCGAAGGAAAAACCAGTAATTGATTAACATCTGTACATTAAGATTGGAAATACGAGATTCACTTTTCGTCCTTCAAAACCATTGAAAAGTTTCTATTTATGCTAAGGGACGGATGAGTTTGGTCGTTTGATACCCTAAACGCAACGATGAGGCTCTATCCTAAAAAAACTTAGTTTTGGGAGGATTAATTATCGAATTGGGCGCAGATGAAAATAGTTTGTGTTTGAGCGAGTGTTTAGATTGTGTTGTCTTTGATTTTAGGGAAATCCTCCCTAAAAATTGCGGATTTTCGCTGGATTTTAAGCTTTATAGGGAATTTCTCCCTGAAAATCGCCTGAAATCCACTGTAATGAGCTAATTAGGTGAATTTAAGGGGAGGAATTCCCTAATTGTTGAAATCAGGACCGTAATATCGATGAAATTGGGGAGGATTTCCCTAATTTTCATTCCCACGAATCCAAAAGCCCATAACTCCCTATAACTCTTAAACTCCAATACTCCTAACTTCAATACTCCTAACTCCAATACTCCCTAACTCACCAATTTAGCCCTCATGCAGGAAATAGATGAGAAGTACGAAAAAGCAAGCCTAGTCGCCAATGACGTGGGACTAGGCTTGCTTTTTTTGAAAATCCCAGAAGCTGAATCAATCATTCTTCAGAAGCTCTAGATAACGTCCTTAGGCGTTATACTGCGCCTGATGCAGCCGGCTGTATATGCCGCCGGCATGGACTAACTCTTCATGGCGGCCTTGCTCGGCAATGCCTTCTTCGTTCACGACCATGATCCGGTCGGCATTCTTAATCGTCGTCAATCGGTGGGCGATGACGAGTGTGGTTCTACCCACGGACAGATCCGCCAGCGATTGCTGAATCGCGGCTTCCGTTTCTGTATCCAGTGCGGAAGTAGCTTCATCCAGAATCAGGATCGGCGGATTCTTCAGGAACATGCGGGCGATCGCTAGGCGTTGCTTCTGTCCACCGGACAGCTTCACACCGCGCTCTCCGATCACTGTATCCATGCCCTCGGGTAGATTCTGAATGAGATCCTCCAGATGGGCACGCCGGGCAGCTTCCCAGATTTCAGGCAGCTTCGCATCCAGCTTTCCGTAGGCGATATTCTCACGAATCGTACCGGAGAACAGGAATACATCCTGCTGCACGATCCCGATCTGCTTACGTAACGACTCTAGCTTCATGTCACGGATATCGATGCCATCTATGGTGATAGCCCCGCCAGTGACATCATAGAAACGAGGAAGCAGGCTACAAATGGTTGTTTTTCCTGCACCAGAAGGCCCGACAAAGGCAATCGTTTCGCCAGCCTTCACTTTCAGGCTGATATTTTGTAGAACCGGACGGTCCTCGTCGTAACCGAAAAAGACATTCTGGAAGGTAATATCACCGTGTAAAGTGCTTACCTCTACGGCATCCGGCTTATCGCTGATATCCGGCTCCGTATCAATAATTTCTAGATAACGTTTAAAGCCGGCAATTCCTTTAGGATAACTCTCGATAACGGCATTGATCTTCTCGATCGGACGGAAAAAGATATTGGACAACAGAATAAATGCCACAAACTCACCGATTTGAAGTTCGCCATTGATGAAGAACCAAGCACCGCTGATCATCACAAGGATCGTAATGAGGCGGGTCATCATATAGCTGACGGATAAGCTTTTGGCCATGGTTTTATAAGCAAGAAGCTTAGTTTTACGGAACATTTGATTATCTACGGCGAATAGCGCTTGTTCATGCTGCTCATTGGCAAAAGATTGCACAACCCGGATTCCGCCCACATTATCTTCGATACGGGCATTGAAACTACCTACATTCCCAAATAGCTGGCGGTAGGTGGAAGTCATGTTGCGTCCGAAGTAGATGATCACCCAAGCCATAATTGGAACGATAATAAAAGTAATAATCGCCAGCTTCAGGTTAATATCAGCCATCAGGATAAAAGCTCCGACGAGTGTCATGATGGCAATGAATACATCCTCAGGACCATGGTGCGCCACCTCGCCGATATCATTTAGGTCGTTGGTGATACGTCCGATTAGGTGACCTGTTTTATTATTATCAAAAAATCGGAAGGATAGTTTCTGGATGTGATTGAACATTTTTTTACGCATATCGGTCTCGATGTTAATACCAAGCATGTGGCCCCAGTAAGTAACGATATATTGCATTACCGTATTCAAGGCGTAAATAGCTAGAAGCGCGACACAAGCAATGAGTATCAGCGGCCAATCTTGACCGGGGAGCAAATCATCAATAAATTTATTGACAGCTACCGGAAAAGCTAGTTCTAGCAGACCTGCAAAAACAGCGCAGGAGAAGTCCAATATAAATAGTTTTTTATACGGACGATAGTAGGAAAAAAACCTTCGAAGCATTCTGTTCACTCTTTTCTATAGGAATATGTAGGGATCGAATGAAATTGATTCTCAATTGTCTTGATTATATGGATACTAAAGATGTCATTCGATTTTGTCAATAATAGGGTTATGAAATTACTTAAGGCTTGTAACTTTTATAATAATAGTGGATGATAGGTCTTAATGCCATGTAATAAACATTTTTATATTTCTGGCGTAATCGCTCACCGTCCTTACAGGGATGTCAAGGGCGTTTATGCTTGTTGTAATTTAGGAGGATACATGATGAAAGCATCGCAACGAGAAGGAAACATTCAGAATAGAGGTTTAACGGACACCAAATATGATCGCTGGCTGCTAGTGTTGGGGATTGTGTTTATCGCAGCGGCACTTAGAGCGCCCTTCACCTCCGTTGGTCCACTGGTACAAATGATTCAGGATGATCTAGGCTTATCGAATACTTTAACAGGAGCTATTACCACTTTACCATTGTTGGCTTTTGCGATCTTGTCCCCGTTTGCTCCAAAGCTAGCCCGCCGTTTCGGGATGGCTAATGTGTTATTGATTGCCATGGTTATGCTTGCTATGGGGATTCTAATTCGGTCTGGATCTGGAACGGGATTGTTGTTCACAGGTACGGCGATACTCGGGCTTTCTATTGCAGTGTGTAATGTACTGCTTCCAGGGCTTATTAAAGGGAAGTTTCCCCACAAAATTGGATTAATGACAGGTGTCTATACGGTCTCTATGAATTTATGTGCAGCCATCGCTTCAGGAATTAGTGTACCGCTAGCCAGTAATGCTGGATTTGGCTGGAGAGGGACTTTGGCAATTTGGTTTATGATCGCTGCACTGGCAACTTTGTTCTGGATTCCGCAAATGCGTAAGCTTGATCAAGGGACTGGGGCTAAGGGCTCGGTCTCCAGTGGGAATATGTGGCGTTCTTCGCTTGCGTGGAAAGTAACGATTTTTATGGGACTACAGTCACTGCTCTATTATGTCTTTATAGCTTGGTTTTCTGTTCTCCTTGGTGAGCGAGGAATGTCATCAAGCCATGCAGGCTGGTTACTATCGCTGATGCAAATGGCGCAGTTGCCGTTTACTTTCTTTGTGCCGTTGTGGGCAGGTCGGATGAAGAACCAACGTATTCTGGTAATCATCACGGCTATTTTGTATTTCATAGGAATAGGTGGAATTTGGCTGGGTAGCAGTGCTTTAATGGCAGTCTGGGCGATATGCTTTGGGATTGCCGGAGGATTCGCCTTCGGCCTTGTGATGATGTTCTTCAGTCTACGGACTAGAAGCACTCAAGAAGCCGCGGAACTGTCGGGTATGGCGCAATCCGTGGGCTATGTGCTTGCTGCAATGGGTCCGGCATTATTTGGATGGCTGCATGATGTTACGAATAGCTGGACAATGCCGCTAGTTTTATTGCTTTGTGCAAGCGTATTGCTGCTAGTTGTCGGACTTGGTGCTGGTAGTGATCGATATATTGGAGATAAAAGGTAACATCTATTGTAATTAATAAAGAGTGTATGGGTGCGACACTGCACCGGTACACTCTTTTTTTTGTAGCATAGGAAGAAACTCCCCTCAGAATTAGACCCGTTTGTAAGCTAACACACGGATTCTTCGATAATCCATCACCCAACGGTTAGCTTGAAATAACGTGGGCTTCAGTTTCTGTTCCATGTAAGTGAGGACTTCCTCTCGTTCAGAGGGGGTGAGGACACTTAAGATTCCATTAGCAAAAGTGTTCAACCAGCGCTGGAACCCTTGCTCTCCAGCCTCTAGCGGGGTTGGACGGTCGAAACAAAGAGCGAGGTCTACTGTCAGTCCATGCTGTTCCAATAGTGATGCATATTGCCCAGCCCACCGAACTCAGCGACAAAACGTCCACCTGTCCGCAGGCTAGCTGCAATAGAAGCGGCAGCTCCATTCGCGTCGGTCAACCAATGTAGAGCAGCATTGCTGAACACAGCATCGACCGGCTGTTCCGCAGTGTAATTTTGCCCATCTGCTAAGATGAAGGTTAGCTGAGGATGCTTGTCACGGGCAGTCTGAATCATTTCGTCCGAGGCATCAATTCCTGTTATAATTGCACCTCTAGCCGCGATGGCTGCTGCCAAATCGCCAGTTCCACAGCCCCAATCCATAATCTGTTCACCAGGCTGGGGGCGAAGCAGCTCAATTAAGGATTCTCCAAACTGAGATACAAAGGCCATATCAGCATCATAGATTCCGGTATTCCACTGGTGGTTCATACGTACTCGTCCTTTCTGGTTTGGAATTACAGTGATATTTCTGATGTAGCACATTCTTTAATTATGTTGTATCATACCAGCCTCTTATAAGTGAAATATATAAACTGAATAACTGTGATTGGTTATGCCTATGGGGATTTGAATATGTTAAATCGGTTATATCGTTGTTGTTGGATTCATCTGTACAACAATTTAAAAATAAGTTGCTATTTATCCGAAAAAAATGTATAGTCTTATGTACAGTGATTATTTCATTGGTGTACATAATGTGCGGTCGTGGCGGAATTGGCAGACGC